>JAILBI010000188.1 GCA_024681175.1 Acholeplasmatales bacterium | reverse complement strand
GATGAATTTAAATAAAGAATTATTGACTAATAAATATAATGAATTTATGTCAAAAATAAATTATGATATAAATATTCATTTCAGTTCTTGTTGAAAATTCTATTAATACATATTTAGAATTATTCATTGTTAAAACCTTATTATCTAATAAATCTTTTCTTAAATTATCATAATAATATATTTCAGAACCTAAATAAATATTTATATCATAATTTATTTTTGACATAAATTCATTATATTTATTAGTCAATAATTCTTTATTTAAATTCATCTTATTTTGATGTGGTGTAAGTACGATAGTATCTACACCATTTTTTATTTCTTCTTCTATTAATTTTATAGATACATCTAATGAATCAGAACCATCATCAACATTAGGTAGTATATGGGTATGCATATCTATCATATAATCACCTTCACCTAAATTATAAAAAAAATGGTAGAAAAAATCTACCATTTAAATTAATTTTCTTCACTATAATATTTATAAGAATAATAATATGAATCCTTATCATTTGAAGATTTTTCTTTTGTAATATTAAATCCTATTACATTTACTTCATGTTCTTTTAATCTTAAAACATTTTCCATGAATAATTTTTTCTTAACATGATTTATAGCAACGTTATATACTACACCATCAGAATATTTTGAAATGATGATTGAATCATTACATACTGCAAGTGGTGGAGTATCAATAATTATATAATCATATTTATCTTTTAATTCATCAATTAAAGATTTAATTTTTTCACTTTCAAGTATCGCAACTGGATTAAGAACATTTTTTCCTGATGTGATAACATCTACACCAGACTTGGTAGTTTTGATGATTTCATCTTTAGTCTTTTCACCAGATACAAATTCTACAATACCACCATCTCTAATTACATTAAATGTCTTATGAACTGTTGGTTTTCTTAAATCTAAATCAATTAATAATACTTTCTTTTCATTATTGACAATACAATTTGATAAATTAGCTGAAATAAATGATTTTAATTCATCTTCAACTGTAGATGTAAATAATATTACTTTGTATGGATTATCTACATTGGCAAATCTAATATTTGTAAAAAGTCTATTGTATGGTTCATAATTTTGAATAGTTGGTTCAACTAAAGATACCTCTTTATTTTTGTTGTTTTTATTGTCATAAAAAATACCAATAGGAAGTTCATTAACTGATGCTTGAATTTCATCTTTTGTTTTGAATTTATTAGACATAAATTCTTTAATAAATACAAATACAGCAGATATAACTATACCAGCAATAAAGGCAATTATTATATATAATTTTTTGTTGATACCAGAATAATAAGCATTTTTAGCAACCTTAGTTGTCATAACTTGGATTTTAAAATCAGCATAGGCACCTAAATTTTCTGTATCCTTATATTCAAATTCAACTTGAGATGATTCAACTAATAAATTTACTAATAAAACTGCTAAATCAGGATCAGTATCAGTAAATGTAATAGATACTATATAGCTTTCAGTTGAAGCACTTGTTGAAATTCTTGATGCGATATAATTTATTGATTTACTATCAGCTTCAAATTTAGTTTTAAATACATTTTTAGGTACATCTGTATAAGATTTACCATCCTTTTCAAATGTGATAGTCTTTGTATTATATACTTCAATTACATCTAATATAATTGAATCAGATTGACTAATAGTCTCAGCATATGATTGAGTAAATCTAAGTGAGTCTGTTGAGTCGATTTGATCATCAGTTGTCTGTTTACTTGCCGCAATTAATACTTTCGCATTAGCGCTATATACAGGTGTTCTACTAAATGCATATACACCACCTAATATAGTTATTACTACAGTAATAATGGCAATTAAAATAATGTTTTTCTTAATTACTCTTAGTATATCTGCCAAAGATATACTATTTTCTTTTTTATTTTCCATATAACTTACTCCAAAATCTAAAAATCATAATTATTTTACCATATCGTATAATTATTTTCTATATTATTAATAAATAAAAATAAAACTCTTTAAGCATTTTT
>JAILBI010000187.1 GCA_024681175.1 Acholeplasmatales bacterium | reverse complement strand
TTCATTAGAAGATGAATTATCTTCATTTGATTCGCTTTGAGAATAATCAGATTCATAATAATATGTTGTATCTTGATTAGACTGTTCTAATATTTTTGTTTCAGCTTCTTTTTCTTCAAAAGCTCTATTATCATCTAAGATGTTTTCTAAAGAAACCTTTGGTCTTTGAATAACAATTTCTTTTCTTTCTAAAGGCTTCTTCATTCTTTCTTCACGAGCTTTTCTTTCAGGAAGCTCGTCAAGCTCACGTTTAGAATGATTGTTTGAAACATCTTCATCAGATTGATATATTTCATCTCTTTTTGAAGATTTTTCATCAAAGAATTGATCTAAATCAGTTAATTCAGAATATGCTTTATATAATTCTTTCATTTCTCCATAACACTGTAATACTTTTCTTTCAACTTCTTGTGTTACTTCCATGATTTCATCAAAATTATCAATTAAATGATTAACAATTCTTCTTTCAAGCTGACCCTTATTACAATCAGAATTAATAATATCCATTATTTTATCTGGAGAGAATGCAGCTTTATAGCTTCTTTTACAATATAAAGCTGAACAAATATCCGCAATTGCGATAATTTTATCACCAATTGAAAGATCGATTGCACGTAATCCTTCAGGATAACCACTACCATCAAGCTTTTCATGGTGATGAGAGGCAATATCTACAATTTTATATGAAAAACAACCATCAATAATATCTCTTGTATAAACAACATGGCGTTTCATTTCTTTAAATTGATCAGCTGATAATTTACCATTAAAGCATAATATCTCAATTGGTACCCTTATCTTACCAATATCATGAACAAGTGAAGCAAGCTTAATTTCATCAATCATATTTTGAGGTAATCTTGATAATTTACCAAGCTCCTCTGAAATTGCAGCAACAGTTACAGTATGCGCTAAAGTTTCATGATTGTGGAATTCAAAAGAGAATGTTGCAAGATCAATAAAGCCAAGTAAATATTCATCCTTAAATTGCGCAGTTGCAATATAATTACATGTTTCATGAACAAATAAAGATGTTTTATCATTTAATTTTTCAAAAATATCTGGTTGCTTTTTAAATAATTTGAATAAATTCTTTACCTGCTCAGGATCATATCTATCCTTATCTTTTTTAATTAATTCTTGTATTTCTTCAAGATTATATTCTTGATAATTATACATAACTACTTGGTTAATTAATGTCATTAATAAACCAAATAAATAATCATATCTTGTTTCTTTTGCTTCTTCAGGAATATATTTAGATTTATAAAATAATAAAGGTCTTGCAGCTTCACCAAGTGGAGAGCATTTAGATAAAAATGCATATGATGAGCATGCTGCAAGCTTTGCATTATCATTAGGAACCTCACCATCATGATAATAAATACCAATATCCTTTAATAATGATAATAAAACAAGCTTTTGACCTATTGCCTCATTTCTTGGAATCTTTTTTATTTCAAGATCATCATTTTTTTCTAAATTATTTTTCTTTGGCTCAGGAAATTCAATTTCATCAATTTTATACATTTCAATGTATCTTTTCATGATAAATCCAGCACGCAATCCTGAATCAACATATCCCCTATTAATTTCATTAAGAACTTTTCTTAAAAATTTTAAAATGGTACTACAATTAAAATTATAATTCATACACCCTCCTAAAATAATGGTTCAAAAATATTCAACACAAAAGCAATAAATCTTTGCATTTTATTCATCTTTTTTCTATCTTCTAAAGTAATCTCTTTAGATTTTTTTAATGCATCCATAAAATCTAAGCTCATTTTTTCTATTTCTTTAGATCTAAATACTATAGCTCCACATTCAAAATGTAAAAATAAGCTTCTATAATCCATATTGATTGTACCAATAAATGCATATTGATCATCTACAATAATATTTTTAGCATGATTAAATCCTGGACTATATTCATATACCTTACAACCTGATTTTAATATTTTTTTATAATTACTTCTACCCATATAATAAGGTATTTTCTTATCTGGTATACCAGGCATTAATAATATAACATCGACACCACATCTTGCCTTATAAGATATTAAATCTATCATTTCATCATCTAGGATGAAATATGGTGTTGATATATATAATTTCTTCTTAGATGATACTATTAATGTTTTAAACACATCATATGCAATATTTTCATTAGTTGATGGACCATCACCAAATGGCATTACTATTTCATTTGTTTCTTTTAAATCATATATAGGAAAATCAATATCATTAATATATGATTTTGTAGACATATACCACATTCTTAAAAACAATGACATAAATGTTTTAGATGCTTCACCAACATATTTCATACAATTATCACGCCAATGCCCAAATTTCTTTTTATCATTTGTGTATTCATCTGCTAAATTATCTCCACCACAATATGAGATAATTCCATCTATTACAGTGATTTTACGATGATCACGATAATTAATAAATAAATTAAATGTTAATCTTAAAGGGTTAAAGGATGTAATTTGACAATTTTTAATATCAGTGAATTTTTTTATAATATCACCTTTATTTTTTAATGATCCTACCGCATCAAAGATGATATATATTTTTACACCTTCTTCACCTTTTCTTTTTAAAATATCAATTAATTTTTCAACAAGAATTCCTTTACTTACAATAAATGATTCAATTAAAATATATTTTTTTGCATTCTCAAATTCTTTAAACATATCTTCATCTTTTTCTTTAATATCTTTA
>JAILBI010000147.1 GCA_024681175.1 Acholeplasmatales bacterium | reverse complement strand
GTATATTATTATTCAAATAATAATGTACATAATATAGTTCATGATGAAGGTGTTAAACAGGGAGTATTATATTAATAAACAATTATTAGGCATATGTTAAATCATATGCCTTTTTAATAGATTTTTTTATATAAATGTGATAATATATTATCACAATTTTAAAGGAGGTTTATTATGGATAAGATTATTATTAAAGGTGCAAGAGAAAATAATTTAAAAAACATTAATCTTGAATTACCTAAAAATAAATTAATAGTTATGACAGGTTTATCTGGTTCAGGTAAAACTTCTTTAGCATTTGATACTATTTATCAAGAAGGAGAAAGAAGATTTGTTGAATCTTTATCTTCATTTGTTCGTCAATTTATAGGATCTAATGAAAAGCCTGATGTTGATTCAATTGAAGGCTTATCTCCCGCTATCGCAATCGATCAAAAAAGCCAAGGACATAACCCAAGATCAACAGTTGGTACAGTAACTGAAATATATGATTATTTAAGAATCATATTTTCACGTGTAGGAACTCCTTATTGTCCTAATCATAATATTCCAATTAATTCTTTATCTATAGATCAAATTGTAGATAAAATTATGAATTATCCAATTGGATCTAAATTATATATTACAAGTCCTGTAATATTTAGAGAAAAGGGCGAACATAAAAAAGTATTTGAAAAATATTTACGCCTTGGTTATGTTAGAGCCTTAGTAGATGGTGAAATGGTTGATCTTGATTCTGATACATATCCAGAATTAGATAAAAATAAAAAGCATAATGTTTTTATTGTAGTTGAAAGATTAAAATTAAAAGAAGATTCAAGACAAAGAATCTTTGCCGCAGTTGAAACTGCAATAGCCGAAAGTGCTGGCTATGTTGTATGCTATGTAGATGATAAAGAAGAATTTTATTCTACAGTATATGCTTGTCCATATTGTGGCTATTCACTTCCAACACTTGAGCCTAGATTGTTTTCATTTAATTCACCTCTTGGTGCATGTCCTGATTGTAATGGCTTAGGTAAGAATTTAAGAATATCACCTTCATTAATAATTGATGAGGATAAATCAATTGAAAATGGGGCAATAATACCATATAAAAATCAAGAAAAGGATAATTTAGCTAATGCTGAATTAAAACAGGTATGTCAATTTTATAATATTAATACTAAAGCTAAATTTAAAGATTTAACTGATGAACAAAAGGATATAATTTTATATGGTTCAAAAGAACCAATTAAATTTAAATTAACATCTTCATCAGGTAGAAATCATGATAAAATATCTTATTTTGAAGGTATTGTACCAATGTTTCAAAGAAGATATGATGAAACACAATCCGATTGGATTAGAGATTGGATTATAGGCTTCATGTCTGAAAATACATGTAAAACATGTAATGGTAAAAGATTAAATGAAAAGGTATTAAATATATTAATTGAGAATAAAAATATTGCAGATATATGTAATATGCCTGTATCTAAAGCATATGAATGGTTTAATAATTTATCTTTATCTGAAGAAAAAGCTAATATCGCAAAGCTTGCGATAAAAGAGGTTAAGGATAGATTAAAATTCTTAATAGATGTAGGTCTTGATTACCTTACTTTAGCAAGATCAGCTGAAACATTATCAGGTGGTGAAGCTCAAAGAATTCGTCTTGCAACACAAATAGGCTCACAATTAACAGGCGTTATTTATGTTTTAGATGAGCCATCTATTGGTCTACATCAAAAAGATAACGCAAGATTAATTAAAACATTAAAAGAAATGAGAGATTTAGGCAATACCTTAATTGTTGTTGAGCATGATTCAGAAACAATGCTTGAATGTGATCATTTAGTAGATATTGGTCCTGGAGCTGGTATACATGGTGGTAAATTAGTTGCCCAGGGTACACCACAAGAGGTTATGGCAAATCCTAATTCTATTACAGGACAATATTTATCTGGTAAGAAATTTATCCCATTACCTGAAAAAAGAAGAAGCTTAGGTAAAAAATATATTAAAATTATTGGAGCTGAAGAAAATAATTTAAAGAAAGTATCTTGTAAAATACCACTAGGAGCCTTAACACTTGTAACAGGTGTATCAGGCTCTGGTAAATCATCATTAATTAATGAAGTATTATATAAAAATGCTTATGTAAAAATATATAATTCAAAAAGAATAATACCTGGAAAGGTATCAAAAATTACAGGCTTAGATGATATTACAAGAATAATTCATATTAATCAACAGCCAATAGGAAGAACACCAAGATCTAATCCTGCAACATATACAGGTGTTTTTGATGATATAAGAGATTTATTTTCAAAAACGACTGAAGCTAAAATGAAAGGATATGATAAATCAATCTTTTCATTTAATGTTAAAGGTGGAAGATGTGAAGCATGCCAAGGTGATGGTGTAAAAAGAATATCTATGCAATTTTTACCTGATGTATTTGTAAAATGTGAAGTATGTAAAGGTAAAAGATTCCAATCTGAAACATTAAGTATTAAATATAAAGATAAAAATATTTATGATGTTTTAGAAATGACAGTTGAAGAAGCACTAGATTTCTTCTCTGCCCATCCTAAAATTAAAAGAAAGCTTCAAACCTTATATGATGTAGGCTTAGGATACATCAAATTAGGTCAATCATCTACTACATTATCTGGTGGTGAAGCTCAAAGAATTAAGCTTGCGACAGAATTTAATGCGAAAATATCAGAAAATAATTTATATATAATGGATGAGCCTACTACAGGATTACATACAGATGATATAAAGAATTTAATGAATGTAATTAATAAAATAGTAGATGCAGGTGCAACAGTAATAATTATTGAGCATAATTTAGATGTAATAAAGCTTGCAGATTATATTATTGACCTTGGTCCTGATGGAGGAGATAAAGGTGGTAATATCTTATTTGAAGGAAGACCTGAGGATTTAATTAAGGTTAATGAATCTTATACAAGTAAATATTTAGAGCCATTATTAAAAATTAATAAATAGTTATAAAATGTGTGATTAATGTATCACACATTTTTAATAATTATTGTAATTTGTAAATAAATGATTATTATTATA
>JAILBI010000065.1 GCA_024681175.1 Acholeplasmatales bacterium | reverse complement strand
TACTAATCCTTTATTATCTAAAACAAATATATCTTTATTAGATCCATCTTCTGATAAATAATATAAAATGTATTTTTGTTGGAAAGAATAAAATTCTTCTTGATAGCCACCATATGTTTCTTCTTCATATAATCTTAAATTCTCAACATAATTTTTAATATTAATTACATATGCACCTAAAATATTACCAGAAAAAGATTCATCTTCTGATAAATCTGTTGTACTATCAATTAAATAATTAATTTTTGTATTATCTACATTTTCAAATCCTACTTGCTCTATACAATCGTAATTTGAAATAGAATCTAAATTTGATTGTAGAGTTATTGCATTTAAATAAGCAGTCTTATTTGCAACTTTAGTATATGTATTAGGAAGCTTTGTTTTCTTAAAATCATTATAAATTGTTTCTAATGATGCTTCTTGAATATCAGGTATTTCAATAGATGTTGTTGGAATTGAAACACTTGTTTTTGAAGTAGTCGTTTTAGACTTTGTAGATGTGTTAGATGCTTCACCATTATTTGATGTTGAATCTACACCTGTATTATTTGATGTAGATGTTGGTTCATTAACACTTGTAATTGTCTCTTGTTCATTATTATTGTTCTTTTTACCACAGCTTACAAGCATTGCTGTAGATAGTGCAACTAATAGGGCACTTACAAACAATTTTTTCTTTTTCATTTATTCTTTCCCCTTTTCCTTTCTTAAACACATAAACATTATAACAAATTATAAAATAAATACATCACCCATTCGGATGATATTTTAAAAAAAAATAAAAAGTGGCAAATTCTTGAATTGAATTGCCACTTTATAATTTTTAATTATAAATTTTTATTTAATCATATTAACAATTGACATAACTTCGTCTGTTAATTTCTTTAATTCTTTATTAGCTTCTTCATCTGTTTTACCTTTTACGCCATAATAAACCTTTAATTTAGGTTCAGTTCCTGATGGACGAAGTACAAACCACATATCATCATTTAAATAATATTTGATAACATTTGATTTAGGTAAATTAATTTTAGATGATTTATCATTTACATAATCATGTGAAATGCCTAATAATACATCATCCTTAGCTAAAATCTTATATCCCTTCGGAGCTATATCAGTTGTTCTAAAATAGTCCATAATTCTTCTAATCTTAGCTTGTCCCTCTAAGCCTGCAAGACCAATGTTTGTAATACCTTCCTTATAATAGCCATATTCTTCATATACGCTATTTAATGCATCTACAAGGTCCATACCTTTTTCTTTATAATATGCTGCAGTTTCACAAAGCATTAAAATTGCTTGAATAGAATCCTTATCTCTTACAATTGGAGATACTAAGCAGCCATATGATTCTTCAAATCCAAATACATATGTACCTTTCTTAGTTTGTTCCATTTCACGAGCTTTTTCACCAATGAATTTAAAGCCTGTTAATGTAATTTCAGTCTTTAGACCATATTTATTTGCGATTGCGATAGGTAATGTAGATGATACATTAGTTGTAAACATATAACCATCTTTTGGTAATGTGCCTAATTCTTTTCTTGTTTTACAAATATAATCAAATACTAATGATGCAGTTTGGTTTCCTGTAAATAAGATATATTCACCATTATGCTCTACTGCAATACCAAGTCTATCTGCATCAGGGTCTGTAGCTAAAACAATTTTAGCTCCAATTTCTTTTGCATATTCAATTGCTTCATCATATGCTTCTTTATTTTCTGGATTTGATGTTTTAACACCAGAAAAATCAGGGTCACAAGTCATTTGACATGCTAAAGGATTTACATCATATCCAACTGATTGTAATACTTGTGGTGCAAATACCTGTCCTGTACCATGAAGTGGTGTATAAACAAGCTTGAAATCCTTCTTTAAATTTGGTCTTAAGATAATCTTTTTTACATCAGCAATATATTTTTCATCAACATCCTTGCCAATATAATAAATTAAATCATGATTTTTAGAATGATCAATATCAAAATAATTATCAATCTTATTAATTTCAGCAATAACCTTATCAGCATCTTGAGGAACTAATTGGCATCCTGTTTCATCATAAATTTTATAACCATTATATTCTTTTGGATTATGAGATGCAGTAATCATAATACCACCAATACATTTGAAATTTCTTACTGCGTAAGAAAGCTCAGGTGTTGGTCTTAATGCTTCAAATAAAAATACTCTAAAGCCTAATGTTGATAATACTTCTGCAGCAGCTCTTGCAAATTCAACTGAGTAATGTCTATTATCATGGCTTATTGCAACACCCATTGCACCTGCAACAGGAGATTTTTTAAGTAAATATCTACCAAATCCTAATGTTGCTTTCATAACGATATAAATATTTAATCTATTAGTACCAGCGCCTAAAATTCCTCTCATACCACCAGTACCAAATTCTAAATCATTAGTGAATGCTTCCTTTAAATCATTATCAGACATTGCGTCTAATTCTTTTTTTAATCTTGGATCTAAATCTTTATAATTTTTCCAGATCTGTGCCTTTTCTAAATATTCCATTTTTAACACGCTCCTTATTAAATTAATTTTATATCAAAATTAAATAATTATCAATGTTTATAAGGTACTATCTTTTTTTAAGTTCTTCCATTACATCTTCCCAAGAAACGCCTTTATAAGCCATTTCTACAGTTAAATGATAAATAAGATCTGCAATTTCACCAACTATTTCTTCCTTCTTACCATCCTTGCAGGCAATAATAGTTTCAGTTGCTTCTTCGCCAACCTTCTTTAAAATTTTATTTTCACCCTTATCAATTAAATAATTAGTATAAGAACCTTCTTGAGGATTTTTAATTCTATCCTTAATTGTGTTTTCTAAATTAAATATTTCTACATCAGAATTTTGAATCTTAGATCTATTTAAAATAATTAATCCTTGTTCTTCTAAATCACGATAAAAGCAAGTTGCATGACCTGTATGACAAGATATTCCACCTTCTTGTTCAACCTGGAATAATAATGCATCACCATCACAATCAATAGCAAGACCTCTTAAATGCTGGAAATTACCAGATGTTTCACCTTTTCTCCATAATTGCTGTCTTGATCTTGAATAATAATACATTTCTTTAGTTTCTAAAGTCTTTGTAAGAGCTTCTTTATTCATATATGCAACCATTCTTACCTTTTTAGCATGTGCATCTTGAACAACACATACAACTAAGCCCTTATCATCAAATTTGACTTCTTTTAATAATTCTTCTTTTGTCATATTCTAACCTCAACTTCCTTCTTTTTAAGGTATTCTTTTAAATCTTTAATAGAAATAATATTGTAATGGAATAATGATGCAGCAAGGCCAGCTTGTGCTTCACCTTTTGTAAATACATCATAAAAATCTTCCATATTTCCTGCACCACCTGAGGCAATAACAGGAATATCAATAGCGCTTGAAACAGCTTTAGTTAAATTAAGCTCAAAGCCTGATTTAGTGCCATCCTTATCCATACTTGTCAATAATATTTCACCTGCACCAAGCTCTTCACATTTCTTTGCCCATTTAACTGCATCTAAGCCCGTTTTATTTCTGCCACCTTCTGTGTAAACCTCATAAAAGGAGCCATTCCATTTAGCATCAATTGCAACAACAATACATTGATTGCCATATTTTTTAGCACCTTCAGAAATTAATGAAGGATTATGAACTGCAGCTGAATTAATAGATACCTTATCAGCACCAGCTGATAATATTTCCTTCATATCATCTACAGTTTTAATTCCACCACCTACTGTTAATGGAATAAATACATTTTTAGCTGCATTTTTAATTACATCAATTAATATTCCACGCTTTTCATAAGATGCAGTAATATCTAAAAATACTACCTCATCTGCACCAAGCTGTGAATATCCTTTTGCAATTTCAACAGGATCTCCTGCATCCTTTAAATCAAGGAAATTAACGCCTTTTACAACACGTCCTTCCTTAATATCAAGACAAGGAATAATTCTTTTACATAGCATAATTAATCACCATATAACATAATTGCCTTTTCAAGGTCAATTTTACCTTCATAAATTGATTTACCTAAAATAATACCATCACAGCCAATTTCTTTAGCTATTTTAATATCCTCAATAGTTTTTGCACCACCTGATGCAATAATTTTTAAGCCTGTAGATACCATTTTCTGTGTTTCTTCTACATTGATACCATTTAAAGTACCATCCTTAGAAATATCTGTGAAAATAATATTTTCTACACCAACCTCTTTTAATTTTAATGCATAATCATAAGCATTTAAATTTGAATCCTTAAGCCAACCATGGGTTTTAATCATCATTTTATCAGCATCAAGACCAATTACAATCTTATCAGATCCAAATTCTTTTATAGCCTTTTTAACAAATTCAATATCAAGTGCAATACTTCCAAGTATTACTCTTGATAAGCCTTGGTCTAATAAAGATTTAATTTTATCAAGAGTTCTAATGCCACCACCAAGCTCTAGTGATAAATTAGAATTCTTGATAATTTCATCTATTTGTTCTTTATTTTTAATGCTTCCATCCTTTGCACCATCAAGGTCAACAAGATGAATATATTTTGCATGACATTTTTCAAATTTTAATGCCATTTCTAAGGGTGTACCATATATAGTTACTTGATTATAATCACCTTTATATAATCTTACTGCATTACCATCATGCATATCTATTGCAGGAATAATTTTCATTATTTTAAGCTCCCAAAATTCTTTAAAATATTAAGACCAACCTCACCTGATTTTTCAGGGTGAAATTGGCAAGCAAAAACATTGCCACGTCTTACAGCTGAAACAAATCTTTCACCTGCATATTTTGTATAACAAATTGCATCCTTACAATCCTTCATATAATATGAATGAACAAAATATACATAATTATCCTTTAAGTCCTTAATTAAAGGATTATCTTTTACAATTTCAATATCATTCCAGCCCATATGTGGAATTTTATAATGAACATTATCTTTATTTGCTTCAAATTTAACAAAATCACCTTCAAATACACCAAGACCCTTATGATATCCATATTCATAAGAACCAGAAAATAATATTTGCATACCAACACAAATACCTAAAAGTGGTGTGTTCTTTTTAATAATTTCATCTACTACCTTGTCAAAGCCCTTTGAGATAAAAGTATTAATTGCATCCCCAAAGGCACCAACACCAGGTAATATTACCTTATCAGCATTTAATATTTCATTTTTATCAGAAGTAATTTTAGATTCAATGCCTAAAGAATCAAATGCATTCTTTACTGAACCTAAATTACCAATGCCATAATCTATTATCGCAATCATTAAATAACACCTTTTGTAGTTAAAGATCCTTTTAATTTAGGATTTATTTCTAATGCTTCTCTTAAGCATCTTGCAAAGCTCTTAAACATAGCTTCAATGATGTGGTGAGCATTCTTTCCTCTTATTACATCAAAATGCAAATTAATCATTGCATTATCTGCAAAAGATCTAAAAAATTCATCAGTTGTTTCAACCTCAAAATCGCCACATTTAGTTACATTAAATGTATCATTAGCTTCATAATAATTTCTACCACATAAATCAATTGCGCATAATACTAATGCATCATCCATTGCCATAGTAAATGAAGCATAACGATTAATACCATCCTTAGATTTTAATGCATCCTTAAATGCCATACCAAGGGCAATACCACAATCTTCTACTGAATGATGATCATCAACATTTAAATCACCCTTACATGTAATATCAATATCCATAAAGCTATGCTTAGATAATGTATTAATCATATGATCAAAAAAGCCAATACCAGTATTTGTATTGCAAATACCAGTACCATCTAAATTAATTTGACAAACAATATCTGTTTCTTTTGTTTTTCTTTTAATAATTTCACTTTTTCGCATTTTTAATCACCTCTAATAATTTATTATTTTCATCTACTGTTCCTACATTAAAACGATAAATACCTGATTTAAATTTACGAATATAAATTTTATTATTTTCTAAAATTTCATTATATTTATCATCCATCTTAATATAAAAGAAATTTGATTCTGAAGGATATATATCAAATCCTAAATTTTTAAATTCTTTATATAATCTATCTCTTTCTGTTTTAATTAAAGAAATTTGTTCTTTATATAAATCATAATTAGATATTGCAACAGTTGCTAAAATTTGACTTAATGTAGTAACTGAATATGGTGCTTTAATTGCATTAATCATTTCAATATTATCTTTATTTGATAAGGCATAGCCACATCTAATAGATGGTAATGCCATTGCTTTAGAAAATGTTCTATAAACAATTGTATTATCAAATTGAAGCATATCCTTTGAATAATCCTCTTTTGCAAAATCAATATATGCAAAATCTAATAAAACTAATTTATCTGTTGATTTAATTAATCTTATTAAATCTTCTTTTTTAAAATATTGACCTGTAGGATTATTTGGTGAGCAAATAATTACAGCCTTTGCTTTCGAATTATTCATCATCTTAATCATTTCATCAATATTAAATAAATTATTTTCATCACCTGTTACTGCAATATATTTTGCACCAACAAGCTCTGCAAATATTTTATACATTGAAAATGATGGACTAAATCCTAATATTTCATCACCTGGCTCAAGGATTGCTCTAAATGTTGCATCTAAAAGCTCATCTGAACCAACACCTGATGTAACACATTCTGGATCTATTCCGAATTTTTTTGCAATTGCTTTATCAAGCTCTACCTCATCCATATCAGGGTAACGATTAAATTCTACTTTTTTAATTTCTTCATTAAATAAATCAATAACCTTTTTAGGAGGTGCATATGGAGATTCATTTGCATTTAAAATGATTCCATCAGTAATTAATGAAGAATGATAAGCTTTCATTTCTGAAAAGCTTTTTTTCATATACTTCATTATTCTTCACCTCTTAATTTTGCAGATAAGGCATGCATTGTTAATCCTTCTAAGGTTGCAAAATCATTTACATCATTAGATAATGCCTTTGCACCTTCCTTAGTTGTATATTGGAATGTTGATCTTTTAATAAAATCATCAACACCTAATGCTGAGAAATATTTAGCTGTACCAGATGTAGGAAGTACATGGTTAGGTCCCATCATATAATCTCCAAATGATTCAGCTGAATATGTACCTAAAAATACTGAGCCAGCATTTTTAATTTTAGCCATTATATCCATTGGATCTTTAGTATCAATTTCTAAATGCTCTGGTGCAAGTCTATTAACATAATCAATTGCTTTATTTATGTCCTTTACAACAACAATTTTTGAGCAATTATTTAATGATTTAGTTAAAATATCTTTTCTTGCTGCAGTATTATAAAATTCATTTACATATTTTAAAATTTCTTCTGCTTTTTCTTTAGATGTAATAAAGCATGTTGCAGAAGCCATTTCATCATGCTCTGCTTGAGCTAAAAGGTCTGCTGCTGCATATTTTGAATTTACAGTTTCATCACAAATCATACAAACCTCAGATGGTCCTGCAATTGAATCAATACCAACTGAGCCATAAACCTCTCTTTTAGCTAATGCTACAAATATATTACCAGGTCCTACAATTTTATTAACCTTTTTAATAGTTTTAGTACCATATGCTAATGCTGCAATAGCCTGTGCACCACCAATACGATATACATGGTCTACCTTTGCAATATATGCACACGCAAGAACAATTGGATTTAAAACGCCCTTTGTTGCAGGTGTAACCATTGTAATATTTTCGCATCCTGCAACCTTTGCAGGAACAACATTCATTAAAACAGTTGAAGGATATGCAGCCTTACCACCAGGAACATATACACCAACTGATTCAATAGGTGTATATCTAACACCCATTATAGTGCCATATTCATCCTTAATAGAATAATCCTTTCTAAGTTGTGTAACGTGAAATTTATATATTCTATCATAAGCTTCTTCTAAAATTCTTATAATGTTTTTATCAACGCTTAAATAAGCCTTTTTAATTTCTTCTTTTGAAACCTCGATATTCTTAAGCTCAAAATTAGGATCATCAAATTTCTTAGTGTAATTAACTAATGCATCATCACCATTATTTAAAACATCATCACAAATTTGTGATACTGTTTCAACAAATTTAGAATTCTTAGTCATATTACTTCTTTTATTTAAAACATCAAAGAATTGTTCAATATCATTTTCTTTCTCAATAATCTCTAACATAAATTAGTTCTCCTTTAGGATATTTTCAAATCCTGAAACAATGTTTGATATTTCATTATATTTTGTTTTAAGTGAAGCATTATTACATACTAAACGACAAGATAAATCTGCAATAACTGTTGCAGGCTCTAAGCCATTTTCCTTTAATGTTCTTCCACTTTCAACAATATCAACGATAACATCAGATAAACCAACAATAGGTCCAAGCTCAACAGAGCCATTTAATTTAATAATTGTGCAATCCTTATGGATAGAATCAAAATATGATTTTGCGATATGAGGATATTTAGTTGCAACTCTTAAATCTTTTTTATTAAGATAGCTTTCTCCTTCACCCTTTTTAACGCAAACACACATTCTACATTTACCAAAGCCTAAATCTAATATTTCAGTAATATCACGATTTTCCTCAAGTAAAGTATCCTTACCAACAACACCTAAATCACATACACCATTATCTACAAATGTAGGAACATCACTAGGCTTGGCAAGAAAGAATCTATAATTGCCCTCTTCTATAACTAATCTTCTATCATCAGAAGAAATATTTACATCACATATATTTAATTTTTTTAGCATCTCAAATATTTTGTCAGCTAAACGACCCTTTGATAATGCAAAAGTAATCATTATTTTACCTCCAAAATTTTAAGTCCACCATTTGAACAATCAAGTACACCATTGAAATCATTTTCTTTAGCATAGCTTAATGCATCTTCTAAAGAATCAAAATGTCCAATTGAAATTGAGATATTATCTTCTCTCATATCATCAATTTTGATTAACGCATCCTTTAATGATTTTTCATCCTGGTAAGAGATAAATTTAACATTATCAAAATTATATAAATTATTTTCTATTGCATAGCTTGTTAAAGATATAATATCAATACCAAAGCCAATATCAGTTAAGCTATAACCAAATTTATCATATAATTTTGAAGATCTACCACCAGTGATAATACTATTTTTAATACCATCACCATAAACCTTAAAAATAATACCAGTATAATAGCTTGCATAAGAATTAATAGAAAAATCAAATAAAATATTATCAATTCCTAAATCATTTAATAATTTAACTAATTTCTTTAAATATTCTAATGCAAAGAAGCTCTTCTTACCTTTAAGATTATTCATTAATTCATCTAAATATCTTAAATGACCACCCTTCATAATAATTGATAAAATGAATGATGCATCTTCATTAGATAATTTTTTATTTAGAATATTTCTTAAAGAAACAAAATCTTTTCCTTTAATAGATGAGAAAACAATTTTTTTAGTATTATCATCTAATTTATAATCATCAAGAAGATACGATAAAAATTCACATGATCCTAAATGAATAGTAAACTTATTTAAATCAATTTCTTTTAAAATCTTATAAGCAAGTAAAATCATTTCAGCATCAAGAGTGATATCAAATTTTTTAGAAATGATTTCACATCCAGCCTGTCTTATAAAATGCTCCTTTCCTTGATACATTCTAGGATAACGGAAAACATCAGATATATAAGAAAATTTTTCAAGCTTTAAATTTTCACCATAATTTGCCGCAACATATCTTGTAATTGATGAAGTCATATCATTAGTTAATGCTAAAACCTCACCCTCACGATTAATCAAATTGTAAAGTTCGTGTCGTTTAGCCTCTTCTTCATAAATATCAGTATATTCAACTAATGGAGTTTTAATCATCTCATATCCAAATGATGAAAATACCTTTGTTATTCTTTTTTCAATTTCTGCTCCAAAAATTACATCCTTACCATTAACATCTCTAAATCCTTCTGGAACATGTAAGCGATAATCTTTCATACGACACCTCACAAAATAAAAAAATATTTATGTTATTATAACATAAATGTAAATTAAATACTATAAAATGGAAAATTTTATATATTATATCTCATAAGAAAGCGCTAACAGTTAAATTAAATAAAAATAAAGTGATGATTTTTTCATCACTTTACTTATTTTTTATTTTATTTTTCTTAGCTTTCTTCTTCTTTTTATTTTCAAAATATGTAAGCACATCTATCGCAAATTTACCATTTGTTAAAGATCTTGGAATGCCTCCAATTTGATTTAACCATTGACCAGAATGATATAAATTTGAAATATATTTATCTTTAATTTTAAAATCTTTTCTTTCACCAAACGGAGTAGCTAAATTAGATAAATATGCTCCTTTATATGTATTTGTTTTATTTTCAAATGATAATGGTGTTGCAACATCAACAATTGAAATATGCTCTTTTACATCATTAAATTTCTTAACAAATATATCTAAAGCCTTTTGAGCTATACCATATTTTAATTCTTTATAAGTTCCATCTTCTTTTGCTTTTTTAAATATTTCATAATCATCTACATGAAGATCAACTAAGCTTATTAATGTAAATGAGCCATCCTCATTTTTAGTATATGGATAAGCTCTATAATGAATTGTTTCATTATGGCTACTTCCAACCGTAATACCTTCTTCATCATATATTAAGATAAAATGATCTAAATTACCTTTATAATCCTTATCAATTTTCATACTAATATATACAGTAGATATTAAAGGATAATTTTTAGTATCACCAAATATTTGTTCTACATATTTATCATGATATTGTTCTGGTAATAATTTATCATAAAAATAATGCAATGGTGATGCATTAATTATATAATCCGCATAATACTTATTAC
>JAILBI010000009.1 GCA_024681175.1 Acholeplasmatales bacterium | reverse complement strand
ATGAATCTTTCTTCAATTTATATTTCTTAAATAGTTCGTCTATAAGCTTCATAAATGCCTCCTTTTAACCCATAATCACATAATATCCATCTATTTTAAAAATTAAAACTTAAGCTTAATAACTAATTAATAGCATAAGATATTTTATTATCTATGCAATAATCTATTACAAAGTTTGATTCACTTTCGATTGTTACATTTTCTACATCTAAAAATACATTTAAACCGATTTTGTTAACACTTTTTGGAAGTGAAATTCTTTCTAGTAATTTACATCCCATAAAGGCATTTTCTTTTATTTCTTTAATTCCTTCTTTAAAATCAATATTTAATAATCTTTCACAATATGCAAAGCATTGCATAGGAATTATTTTAATCTGATTTGTATCAATGATAATTCTTTCCAAACTATCACATTCATAAAATAGACATTTTCCTAATGATTTAATGTTTCTTGGAATAACAATTTCTTTTAATGAATTACAACCTTCGAAGGTCGCTTCTTGTAAATCTATTTCATTTATAGTAGGAATATTTATTTTTATCAAATTAAAGCATTCAATAAACGCAAAAGCACCAATATACTTTATATTTTGATTTAGCTTAATACTTTTTAAAAAACTACAATGAGCAAATGCATGAGCTGAAATATATCTAACTTGTGAAGGTGTATTAAACGAATTGGTAATATCTCTTTCTACAAGATAAATTATTGTTTTTTTATTATTATATAAGCACTTTTTTTCAACAATAAAATTATCATTATCTATTAATATTATTTCACGAAGATTGATTGCATATTCAAATGCATCTAAATCAATTATTTCAACTGATTTTGGAATTATAATTTTTTCTACATCTCTAGTAATACATATTTTTTTAATTCTTAATACTCCATTAGGTATTTCTATTATTTTTTCACCTTTTGATATGTTTGCATCATAAATAATGTTATTTATTATTTTAAATTTAACCATATTTATTCTCCTTCATTAATTATAATAATCATACTATATTTATATCGAAATCTTTGTTTTATTATAGCATATTATAAATATAAAGAAAAAAGGCCTGATACAGTATTGTATCAAACCTACTCTTCTTTAATGGCAGTATACGCAATAACTAATACAATTTGCGTACCCCTACTTTAATTGTGCAAAGCTTACCTTTAAGTTCATAACCTATCTTTTCATAACAAGCATTAGATGCTTTATAATCAGCATTAGTATAAAGCATTGGAATATATCCATTATCTAGTGCTATTTTTGTTACTTCATATACCAAATTAGCTGCATATTGTTTTCTTCTATACTCTTCTTTTGTATATACTAAATTTATAGCTGCAAGATTTCCATTAGGACCATATTTGCATGATGCAACTACATTATCATTTTTATCTTTCCATAAATATGTATATCCTTCTTCTATATATTTTTTTGCATCTAATTTATAATCTTCCTTTTTCTTTTTATCAATTCCAATTGATTCATGAAATTCATAAATTATATTAGATAATTCATCTAAATCAGATGTATCACATTTATGAATATAACCATCACATACTAGAGGTTTAATTGGCTTTTTGCAGTCATAAGCAAACATATTTATTAAAATAGATAAATTAATATTATTTTCTAATGCTTTTTTATTCAAATATTCATATAATTCATATTTAATATTAAAATTATGACTTCCATCTAATAAATTATTAGATATTAACAATTCATATATTTTATCTTCAATATTCTTATTTATCCCATCTTTAGTCCAAATCCAAATAGGATGAATGTCATCAACATAACAAATGATAAAATTTTTATGATCGGTATAAATCATTTTGCAAATACCATACATTACTTTGCCTAATACAAAAAATGTATATTTGTCATTGCTTAATAGTTTTATATCATCTTTATTAATCTTGAATTTCATTATAATCATCCCTTTCATTGACAACTTGATTATACCACATGTCCCCAACAAGTTTAATTATATAAAGAAAAAAGGGTTGATACAAAATTGTATCAAACCTACTCTTCTTTAATGCTTTAAAAATAATTCTTATCTCTTTTTAAATAATAGCAAATTAGGATTTTTACCTTCTTCTTCGTATGTACATACTAAGATATAATCAGCATTGGCAACAACACCATAACAGAATTTATCACTTTCAAGTTGTGTTCCTAAATATGTTATTTGATCATTTAAAAATTTTGCTTTAAT
>JAILBI010000062.1 GCA_024681175.1 Acholeplasmatales bacterium | reverse complement strand
TTACCTTTAGAACCATACCCTGTAATAAACAATAAGAATCTATCTTTTTCTTTTTTTGCACTTCTTATAAATAACTTATGATATTCATTTAAACCACGATACAAAGATTAGTGCATTATATAATTTAGAGTTATTTATAAGAAGTGCAAAAAAAGAAAAAGATAGATTCTTATTGTTTATTACAGGGTATGGTTCTAAAGGTAAAAGTCATATAGTCTTAGACGCAGTTTTAGAAAAATTAGAAGAATATAAAAATAAAAATTTCATTAAAGATTATATCAAAGGACAAGATGTCAAACAGATGAATATTAAATATCTAGAATTCTTAAAAAATATTAAATCAAATATCACACCAGATGTGATAAAACGTTGTAGTGTAGGCAATATTTTAATAAAAGTGTAATAATAATTATTAAAAAACGTTTTCAAAAATTAGGCAAAAATTGAATTATATTTGAGAATGTTTAACCATTTTAAAACACGTAGAATAAAATTCGAATTAATTTAAAATAGTTCGAATTTTATTTTTTGTTTAACCAAAAAAATTAAAATTCTATGCAAAAAGTGTAAGAATTTATGCATTGACTTTGGTTTTAGATATGTTATAATTGTAAGCGATAATCGCAAAATCTCACTATATAATTTATTATATAGTTTGACTTCCAGAAGGGGTGATATTTTATGGCTAGACACACATTATCTGTATTGGTTAATAACCATATGGGTGTTCTTTCTAGAGTTGCAGGATTATTTTCAAGAAGAGGATATAATATCGACAGTTTATCTGTAGGTGTTACAGAAGATCCTAATCTTTCTCGTATGACTATGGTTGTTGAATGTGACGATGAAACATATCAACAAATCAAAAACCAATTAGCTAAATTAATGGATGTTGTTAAACTTGCTGAATTCAATGATGATGATTCAGTAAAAAGAGAACTTGCATTAATTAAGATTGATTCTAAAAGTGAGAAGAGAAGTCAAATTCTTGAACTTGCAAATATATTTAGAGCACACGTTATAGATGTAACTAGTGAGACAATGATTATTGAAATTACTGGTGATTCTGGTAAAATTTCAGCAATTATATCAATGCTAGATGAGTTCGGTATCAAAGAAGTCATTCGTACTGGCGTAACGGCTATCGCTAGAGGCTCAAGTGAATTAAAATTAGAAAAATAATATAAGGAAAAAGGAGAATTTTATTTATGGCAGAGGCTAGAATTTTTTATGAAAAGGATTGTGACTTAAATTATTTAAAGGGTAAGACAGTTGCAATTATTGGTTATGGTTCACAAGGACATGCACATGCATTAAACCTTAAGGAATCAGGTGTTAATGTAGTTGTAGGTTTATATGAAGGATCTAAGAGCAAGGCTAAGGCTGAAGCTCAAGGCTTAAAGGTATTAACTACAGCAGAAGCAGCTAAGGTTGCTGATGTTATTATGATTTTAATTAATGATGAAAAGCAAAAGGCTATGTATGAAAAGGACATCGCTCCAAACTTAAAACCTGGTAAGATGTTAATGTTCGCTCATGGTTTTAATATTCATTATGGTTTAATTAACCCACCTAAGGGCGTAGACGTTGCTATGATCGCTCCTAAGGCTCCAGGCCACACAGTAAGAAGTGAATATCAAGCTGGTAAGGGTACTCCATGTTTAGTTGCAGTTGAAAGAAACGAAAGTGGTAAGGCACTTGAAATCGCATTAGCTTATGGTGCTGGTATCGGTGGTGCTCGTGCTGCAATATTAGAAACTACATTCAAAACTGAAACAGAAACTGACTTATTTGGTGAACAAGCAGTATTATGTGGTGGTGTTAGTGCTTTAATGCAAGCTGGTTTCGAAACTTTATGTGAAGCTGGTTATGACCCAAGAAATGCTTATTTCGAATGTATCCATGAAATGAAGCTAATCGTTGACTTAATTTATCAATCAGGTTTCGCTGGTATGAGATATTCAATTTCTAATACAGCTGAATATGGTGATTATATTACTGGTCCAAAGATCATTACAGAAGAAACTAAGAAGGCTATGAAGAAGGTACTTGCTGATATTCAAGATGGTACATTTGCAAAAGACTTCTTACTTGATATGTCAACTGCATCTGGCCAAGTGCATTTCAATGCTTTAAGAGAAAAGGCTGCTAACCATCCAAGTGAAAAGGTTGGTGCTGAAATCCGTAAGTTCTATTCTTGGAACAACGAAAAAGATAAGTTAATCAACAACTAATTATTTAAAATATAAAGAAGATTAATTTTTAAAACAAGAGTGGAAGCAGTCAAACTGCTTTCCACTTTTGTCTTATATTTTGGGGGTGAAAAATTTGAAAAATAAAGTCCAAATTTTCGATTCAACCCTTCGTGATGGTGCTCAAGCAGAAGGCATAAGCTTTTCTGTAAGCGATAAAATCAAGATTGTCAAAGCTTTAGACGATTTAGGAATTGATTTTGTTGAAGCTGGAAATCCTGGCAGTAATCAAAAGGATTTAGAATTTTTTAAAGAAGCGAAGGACTTAAAATTTAATAATGTTAAGCTAGTTGCTTTTGGTTCTACAAGAAGAATGAATACAACATGTGAGAGTGACGCAAATTTAAATGCGTTAATTGATTCAGGTGTTGAATATGTTTGTATCTTTGGTAAATCAAGTGCATTCCATGTTGAACATATTATAAATACTACTTTAGAAGAAAATCTTTTTATGATTGCTGATAGTATTAAGTATTTAAAATCAAAAGGTAAAAAAGTATTCTTTGACTGCGAGCATTTCTTTGATGGCTATAAGTATAATAGAGATTATGCAATAGAAACATTAAAGTGTGC
>JAILBI010000292.1 GCA_024681175.1 Acholeplasmatales bacterium | reverse complement strand
ACATCTAATGGTAATTTAAAAGAATAAATATAATCAAATTCACGATAATATTCATTATCATTACTTTTAATTTTATTTATATAAAGATTATGATTTTTAAAATATTCTGCTGCCTCATCAATATATGTAATATCATCATATCTAATTATGGCATTATCCTTTATTCTTTCAAATGCATAATGATATCTTTTATTACCATCAATTACAGTAACTGCATTTTTTAATTTTTTTTCTTCATCAGAATAAAATTCATCTTCAAAATCAAATAATATTTCCATAAGCTCACCTTGTTTGCAATTATATATGAATTATGGTAAAATTACAAACGAATTTTATATTATATAATATAAAAAATAGAGGTAAAAAAATGAAAAGCCAAAAAGAATATGCTAAGCTTGAAAAAGATTATGCAGCAATGGAAAGAAATAGAAAAAGATATATATTTTTATTTGCTATTTTAGCTATGGTTGGACTTGGCTTTAGTATTTTTTTCTTTATTGAATTTTTAAAAGATAATTATTCAATATTTGTATTTTTATCAATATTAACATTAACATTAATTGCTTTAGCATTTATGTTTTTATATATATTTAGAATGCATATTGCACCTAAAAAAATACCATTATTAAAAAATATGGAAAAAGAATATAAAAATAAAAATATAAGAAGAGCTTTATCTAAATTAGAATTAAAGGACAGTAAAAATGATGCATATTTAGATCCACATGGCTATGTAGTTATTGTTTCTGAATTAAATGAATGTGTCATTTGTAAAATGAAAATAGGCTGGAGAGAAACATCTATTTGCCTTGATTTAAATGATAGATTCTATGGGTTAGATAAGAAAATATTTGATAAATATTTAAAAGGGAAATATAATAAATTATCATATTATAAAAATAAAAAATATGATGTAGATTCTATTTATAAAGAATTTAAAAAATATATTGATGATAATCAAGATAAAATTGATATATTAAGACAAAGTGCCTTAGAGGCTAAGAAAGAGCATGAACAAAGATTTGGAGGTTCTATATGATTAATGAAGAATTAAGAGAACAAATATTAAGAAATTTAGAAGGAAATAGTAGAATAAATCTTCATGATTTAGCGGTTATGCTAAATATTAAAGAAGCGGATTTATATAATGAAATTTCTCAAATGGAAAAAGATAAAATAATTTGTGGCTATACAACATTAATTAATTGGGATAACACTTCAAAAGAAATTGTTACTGCCCTAATTGAAGTAAAAGTAACACCTAAAAGAGAGCTTGGCTTTGATGAGCTTGCAGGAAGAATTTCTAAATTCCCTGAGGTTACATCATGCTATTTAATGAGTGGTGGCTTTGACCTTATGGTTATGATTGAAGGAAAGAGTATGAAGGAAGTTTCAAGATTTGTTTTCAATAAGCTTTCAACTCTTGATTCAATTTTATCTACATCAACTCATTTCGTATTAAAGAAATATAAGGATCATGGTATTTCTTTAGTTGAAGAAGAAAAGGATGATAGGATGGTGATTTCTGCATAATGAGAGATTTTGTACCTGATAAGATTAAAAATATCAAGCCTTCTGGAATAAGAAAGTTCTTTGATGTTGCAAGTGAAGTTAAAGGTGCAATCTCACTTGGTGTTGGTGAACCTGATTTCCAAACACCATGGCATGTGCGTGAACAAGGTATTTATGCCCTTGAAAGAGGAAAAACACATTACACATCTAATGCAGGATTAATTACTTTAAGAGAAGAAATTTGCAATTACGTTAAAAGAAAATATAATCTTTCTTATGAACCTAAGAAAAATGTATTAATAACTATTGGTGGATCTGAAGCTATTGATATGATTATAAGATCTACAATTACATCTGATGATGAGGTTATTATTACAAAGCCTTGCTATGTTTCATATGAACCACTTGTAATATTACAAGGTGGTAGTGTAAAAGAAATTAATTTAAAAAGTGAAAATAAATTTAAATTAACTAAAGAAGAATTATTATCTAATATTACTAAAAAGACTAAAATGATAATTATGAATTATCCTAATAATCCTACTGGTGGTATTATGACTAAAGCTGATTTAGAAGAAATTGCTCCAATTTTAATTGAACATGATATTTTAGTTGTATCTGATGAAATATATTCAGAATTAAGCTATAAAGAAAATCATATATCTATTGCTTCATTACCTGGTATGAAGGAAAGAACAATCGTAATTAATGGCTTTTCTAAAGCTTTCGCAATGACAGGCTGGCGTTTAGGCTATGCCCTAGGACCTGAAAATTTAATTTCACAAATGACAAAAATTCACCAATTTGCAATTATGTGTGCTCCTACAGTATCACAATATGCTGCAGTTGAAGCATTAAAATATGGTGATGATGATGTTAAATTAATGAGAGAAAGCTATAATCAAAGAAGATTATTCTGTCTTGATAAATTAAATGAAATGGGTATTGAATGCTTTGAACCAGAAGGCGCATTTTACCTATTCCCATCAATTAAGAAATATGGCTTATCATCAGAAGATTTTTCAATGAAGCTTTTAAATGAAGAAAAGCTTGTTGTAGTTCCTGGTACTGCATTTGGTGATGCAGGAGAAGGATTTATAAGAATATCTTATGCATATTCAATTGAATCATTAACTGAAGCATTCAAAAGATTAAAAAGATTTGTATCTAAATTTAATAAATAATTGGTCTATCACTGATAGACCTTTTTATTTACAAAAAATGGCTAAAATTTCTCAATTAAAAATGGCTTTATTTATTTGAATTAAGATATATCTTAATATATAATTTATTTGAGGGTTTTCTATGGAAAAATATGAGATTAATAAATTTATAAATGAATATGAAAAAAGAATAAATGATTTATATCAAGCATTAAAAATTGAAGATAAAATCATTGAAGAAAAAGAATTAAAAGAAAAATCATCAGAAGGTGATTTTTGGAATAATCCAAATGAAGC
>JAILBI010000286.1 GCA_024681175.1 Acholeplasmatales bacterium | reverse complement strand
TGATATTAAAATAAATTTCTTATCATTTTCTAAATACAATTTAGATACGATTCTAAAATCATTATTTGATACTAAAATAACACCATCTAAAAATGGCTTTTCATAATATATTTTGGTTAGATAATAAATTAAATCAGAATCATTAAATCTATTTACTGAATCGATATTTAAGTCTTTATTTTTGTATTCACCTAAAACTAATTTATATTTAATATCTCCTAGCTTATTTGAATATTTAATAATATCATCAACATTTTTTATAAATTCATTATCTATAATTAAACAAAACTTCATTTCAATCACCTAGTAACATCTTTAAATTCTTTTGGGCATTTTGCCTCAAATCTCATTAGTCTTCCATTTAATGGATTTTTAATTTCTAATACACTAGCGTGTAAGCCCAATCTCTTTAGTGGATTTTTATTAAATCCATATTTTTCATCACCAACAATTGGATTTCCCATTTCATGCATATGAACACGAATTTGGTTTTTACGACCTGTATCAATTAAAACTCTAAGTAGGGAATAATCACCATTGGTACTAACCACTTCATAATTAGTTATAGCTAGTTCACCACTTCTATCTAGTGTTGAATACATTAAATTATATTGGTTTTCTTTTAAATAAGATTTAATTTGGCCACTCTTATCTTTCATCTTTCCTTCAACTACAGCATAATATTCTCTAGTTGAAACAAAATCATTCCATTTAAGTCTCCAAATAGAATGTATCTTTCTATTTTTGGCAAATATAAGTACACCGCTGGTCTCTTTATCGATTCTATGAACAATATAGCATCTATCATTTTTATTTTTGGATTGAAGATATTCATTTACTAATTTATAAGCTGAATTTCTGTCCTTATCTGATTCCACAGACAACAAGCCTGAAGGCTTATTAATCGCGATTAAATCTTCATCCTCATAAAGTATTTCAAATTTTGGTCTAAACTCTTTTTTCTTGATTGGCTTAGCCTCATTTATACTTCTTTTTGAAATCTTTACTTCATCTTCTCTTGATAATAAATAATTGTATTGAGTTATAACTACACCGTTGACTAAAACTTGATGTCTAGTAAGTAAATTTTTAACATTGTTTCTTGATTGATTAGTTTTTTCAAGTAAAAATGTTAAAAGTTCAGTCGAATTTCTTACTTTATAAACAGCAGTAAATTCAATTTTTTCTATTTTATTATCTAGTTCTTTTTTATTATTTCTCGTATTTTTCATAAAACACCACTATAGTTTTCTTGAATTAGCTTGGCATGATAATGTTAAAATCATAATTTCATCATCTGTATTAAAATTATTTTTAAGTATACTAATACCATGAGCTATTCTAAATTTATCATCTCTATTTTTTGAATAATAAGCATTAAATTCAGAAATGATATCATTATATATTTTTTCTATTTCTGATTCTATCGTTACATTGTTTAAAACTAATAAGAATTTAACACCATTAAATCTCGCAATAAAGCCTCTTCCCTTTAATATTTTAAAAGCTATTTGTGCGAAATTGATAATCAAATCATCACCAGTTTGAATGCCGTATTTTTCGTTTACATTATTTGTATCTAAAAGATCACATAATACTAATGAGGCACCACTAAATGATAATGATTTTGATAGATTTTCAATATAGTTAATTGCAAATTTTCTATTGTAACAAGGGGCAAGTGAGTCATAATGATTCACTCTCTCAAGCTTACTTGCCATCTCTTTATATTCATTAAAAATTTTATCGTAATTGTTTCTAGTTGCAGAAAGAGAAACTATAATTGTAGTGACACTGACAATTGCAGAAACTATCAGTGAAGCATAAAATGTTATATTACTTGAATCAGCATCTTTAAAATCTAAGTAAATATCATCATAAAAGAAACTAACAGCAACTGTAATTATATATGTTAATACTAAGCTTGCACAAACAAAATATTTTGTTTTCTTACTGAACAAAATAATACTTGCGTATACTCCAAGTACTAAATAAGGCATTGCTGCTTCTCTATACGAAATATATAGTATTGGAAATTCAATAAAAATTATCAAACTAATTGCCAAAATATTATAATACATTGATTTTTTAAGCAATAAAGTAATAAGTAATGAACCAAGTACAATTGCAACAAAAATAATACATACAATTGTTGTAAAAGAAAAGCCAAATAATATTATATTACTTACAGAACCAATAAAATTAGCGACTAGCGAAGCCAAAGAAAAAATCAAAAATAATTTATCTAGAGTTGTATTGTTTGTATAATCATATTTTATTTCATCAACTAGCATATCTAATTGATTTTCAGATCTATCATTCATAAATAACACCTCAACACTTAAATTATATAATAATTCCTCAAAATAATAAATAAAATTTATTATTATATTTAATATTAAATATGTACTTTCACTTAATAAAAGTCTTAAAATATGGTTTTTGTTGATTTATTTTGAATATATTATTATAATAATATATGGAGGTTAACAGTATGCAGGAAAAGATTAAAAACAATAGACTGCTTATAACATCTGTGTTATCTGTAGTCGCAATGGCAATGACTGTTGGGGCTGTAATTAATTATTTCAATGTTAATTTTAATTCAAATAACATAATTAATTTCCTTTCAACATTATCAATTATCATTGCAGGTATGACTATTCTTTTCTTTACACAAATAAAGAAAGAATTTAATTTAAAACAATTATTCATACCATTATTCCTATACTACATTATTCAATGTGTTGGTGATTTCAACTCTATACTAAATAATACTTGGTCATCAATTTATTACTTTGCATTAGATGCAGGAATAATTATTTTAGCATTCCTATTCATCTTCTTTAAGGTAGACAAAATAAGATATCCATTATATTGTGTAATGATTATCGATATTCTATTTACTATAGCAGGTGTACTTGGTGGATCAGCTTATTCAATTGGCACATTGATATTATGTGTAGTATTAATTGGAAATTTGTACATGTTAGATAATAAAGAGGAGGAAAAAGAATAATGAAAATAGCAAAAATTCTATCTACTGTGCTAGCAATCTTAGCTACAATTTTATTTATAATTGCTTTTGCATTTATTAAGTGGAAAAGGTCAAGTGCAAACGCAACACCTAGTGATTTAAAAACTTATGTCGTTTTATTTGTATTAATTGGTATTTGTTCAATCGCATTTATCGCAGCAAATAAACAGACAAAATATGCAATCTTAGTTCCAGCTATCGCATTAATTGAAGTTGGTACTTTATTTAGAGATTTTGTAAATAATAGTATTTTAAGTACTGAATCAACAATTACTGATATCTTCTTAATTAATAATAATACTATTATCGCATTCTTAATGTTTGCAGCATTTATAGTATTCACAGTTTTATCATTCAATAAGAAATTTAAATGGGCATCAATTTATTGCTTAGCTTATGTTGCAATGTATATAGTACCTATTTTATATTATCTTCCATCAACAATGTTTGAAAAAAATAATGACTTAAAGATTATTACTTTAACAAGTTTAGGTTTAGGTTTTGCATATATAGCGTTTATTGCATTCTACGCAAAGAACTTATTTAAGTGTGACTGCTGTTGTTGTAAAGATAATGCTGAAAAGTGCGAATGTGCTTCTAATGAATCTCCAGTTGCTGAAGAAACTAACGAAACTCCAGTTGCTGAAGAAACTAATGAAGCTCCAGTTGCTGAAGAAACTAATGAAACTCCAGTTACTGAAGGATTCAACGATGAATCAACAAACTAAAATAAAGAGAATTAATAATTACAAAATACCAGCTTGACTGGTATTTTTTCTTTGCATTAATTCTATTTCAAGATATAATAAGTATGGTGATTAAAATGTTTTTAAGTAATAAAAAATTTTTAATTTATGGATTAGATATTATTATTTCAATATTAGGAATAGTTATGATTATATTTTTGTTTGTAAATGTAAAAAAGGAAACTCCTTATTTAGTTACAGATCCTTCTCCTATTATCAGTTATAAACATACAAATTATAAATTGATAAAGGAACCACAAAGTATTATATTTTTTTTAATATTTATCATTAGTTCAATATTATTATTAGT
>JAILBI010000247.1 GCA_024681175.1 Acholeplasmatales bacterium | reverse complement strand
TTGTATAGTATAAAACATAGCCAGATTCTTCAATACGAGGATGTTTTGCACATTCTTTTAACGTTGGTTTTGATGCATTCTTATCAAATGGAAAGTACCATAGCTGTATTCCATTATCAGCCTCATCTGCTACTTCAAAACCTTTATACTTTAAATATTTTGGGTCAGCTAAAAATGGTAATTTCTTTTTGCTTGATAAAATACATAATCCAATCTTCCCCTTATCTTTACTATCTTTAATACAAGTATCTAATAAATCGTTTGAATAGCCATGCCCTTTAAATGAACCTGATACCCATAAACAATCTATGTACATATAACCATTTGCATCTATTGGATTCCAAGCATTTTCTGCTGGTATATATTCTATAAAGCATTTGCCTCTTTCAACTGATTTAAAAAAAACTAACCCCTCATCAAATCTATCTTTTAACCAATTCTTTTTCGATGAAACTTGAATATCATTATTATTAGATATTGCACAACATATATGTTCTTTTTCTAAATTATCTTTTGTTACTAAAATATACTCCATACTTATACTCCTTAACCGACACTACTTAAATGCTGACAAACTTTGTATTTCAATTGATGCCAGTTAGACTCTAACTCTTCAAAATATAGTAAAAATGCCTTAAAATATACCATTTTAGCTCTATTTTTGGCTATTTTGGATTATTTCCTTCTAAGCATACAAACAGTCTCAACATGCTCTGTTCTTGCAAACATATCAACAGGTGTTACTTCTTCTAATTTGTAGCCATTATTTGTTAATATTTCAATATCTCTTTGGCATGTTGAAATATTACAAGAAATATAAATGATTTTAGGTATCTTCATTTTTATTACTGTATCTAAAAATTCTTTTGCACAGCCTTTTCTTGGCGGATCAAAAAAGATTACATCTATTTTTTCTTTATTAACTAATTTTTGAATTTCTTCTTCACATTTTCCTAATATGAATTCTACATTATCTATATTATTTAATTTTTTATTATAATTTGCATTTTCTATAGCTTGCTCAACTATTTCTATACCATATACTTTATTGCATCTTTTAGCTAGATTTAATGTAATTGTACCTATTCCACAATATGCATCAATTACATTATCACTCTTTTTTAAATCTGCAAGGTCAAATGCTTTTTTATATAATATTTCCATCATATCATGATTAACCTGTAAAAAAGATCTAAAATTGACTTCAAATTTTAAACCTAATACATCTTCTATGATATATTCTTTTCCATATAATAATTCATATTCATCAGTTAATATTACATTTGTATTTTTATCATTAATATTTAAATAAATAGATTTAATGGCTGGAAATTCATCCTTTAAATAATTAATTAAATTACTAAAGTCATATTTCTTTGTAACAATTAAAACTACCATTATTTCACCAAGAGATGAATTTCTAACCATTACTTCTCTAAATATTCCTTTACTAGTATCCTCATTATAAATAGATACATGAAATATAGATAAATATTTACCAATAAATGAGATAATATCATTTACTATATTTGGTGAAACTAAGCATTTATTAATCGGAACAATATTATGTGTCCCTTTACGATAAAAGCCATATAATAAATTATCTTCTTTATCTCTTGCATAAGGCATTAATACTTTATTTCTATATGATGTTGTGACATCATTAGATATTAAATTATTAAATTTATAATCTTTAAATTTATATAAAGTATTTTTAACCTTATTTTCTTTTATTTTCTTTTCACATTCATAATTCATATGCATGTTGTCACAGCCACCACAGCGTGTGTAAAATGGACATTCTGGCTCTATTCTATCCTTTGATGGATTAGATATTTTAATTGCTTTAGCAAAGACATATTTTTTATGAACATTTTCAACTACAGCTAATACCTTTTCACCTACAAGGGCACCTTTAACAAAAACTATTAAGCCATTTACATGAGCTACTCCATAGCCATTTACATCATATGATTCTATTATTAATTCTATTTTATCTTTTTCTTTCATTATTTCATTCCCTTAAGACGAAGTATTTCATCTCTTATTATCGCAGCTTCTTCAAAATTCAAATTCTTTGCATATTCCTTCATTTGTTCTTCTAAATCTTTTATTAATTTAGTTCTTTCATCAAATGTTAAATGCTCATCATTATCATATTTTTTCTTTGTCTTTTCTTCTATCTTCTTATTAGTTAAGCTCTTTGGAATAGGCTTAATGATTGTTTTTGGAACAATATTATTTTCTTTATTATAATTTTCTTGAATTTCTCTTCTTCTTTTTGTTTCTTTAATAGCTTCTTCCATTTGTTCAGATATTGTATCTGCATATAATATTACTTTACCATTTGCATTTCTTGCGGCACGACCAAATGTTTGGATTAAGGAAGATTCACTTCTTAAGAATCCTTTTTTATCTGCATCTAAAATACATACTAAGGATACCTCAGGTAAATCTAGACCTTCTCTTAAAAGGTTAATACCTACTAAGGTATCGTATTTACCTTCTCTTAAATCCTTTAATATTTCTAAACGCTCTAAGGCTTTAACCTCTGTATGTAGGTATGCAACCTTTAAGCCTAATTTTTTTAAATAGGCTGTTAAATCCTCAGCCATTTTAATTGTTAAGGTTGTAACTAATACTCTTTCATTTTTCTTAGCTCTTATATTTATTTCACTAAATATATCATCAACCTGTCCTTTAGTTGGTCTTATTTCAATTAAAGGATCTAATAATCCTGTAGGTCTTATAATTTGTTCAACTACAGTATTATTATCTCTTATATCATATGCTGATGGTGTTGCAGAAACATAAATAATTTGATTCAATTTTGCATTAAATTCATCAAATTTTAGTGGTCTATTATCTAAAGCTGAAGGTAATCTAAAGCCATAATTAACTAATGTTTCTTTTCTTGATCTATCACCATTATACATACCACGAACCTGTGGTATTGTAACATGAGATTCATCAACGAAGCATATAAAATCATTACTAAAGAAATCAATTAATGTTGTAGGAGTTTCTCCTTCCTCTCTTAAGGCTAAATGTCTTGAATAATTTTCAATACCTGAGCAAAAGCCTGTTTCTTTAAGCATTTCTATATCCTGAGTTGTTCTTGAAAAAATTCTTTCAGCCTCAAGAGGCTTTCCTTCATCTAAAAATTGTTTATGAACTACATCTAATTCATCTTTTATTCTTTTTAATGCAATATCTAATTTATTTTTAGATGTAACAAAGAATGTTGCTGCAAAAATATTTACAAATTCTAAATTTGAAATCATTTTGCCTGTAACAAGGTCAAATGTCTTAATTGTATCTATTTCATCGTCAAAAAATTCAATTCTAATTCCTTTTGCATGCTCAGAAGGTGGGATGATTTCAAGTGTATCACCCTTTACTCTAAAGCATGAACGTTCGAAATCATAATCATTTCTTTTATATTGCATTTCAATTAGTTTTGTATATAATTCTTTTCTATTCCATGTTTCACCAACACGAATAGTCATCATTGAATCAATATAATCTTCTTTATCACCAATACCATATATACAAGATACACTTGATACAACTATAGTATCATGATAATTAATTAACGATGATGTTGCAGAATGACGAAGCTCGTCAATTTCATCATTAATTTTGGCATCCTTTGCAATATATGTATCACTTGATACTACATAAGCCTCTGGCTGATAATAATCATAATATGATACAAAATATTCAACATGGTTATTAGGGAAAAAGCTTTTCATCTCATTATAAAGCTGACCAGCTAGGGTTTTATTTGGCTCTAATATTAAGGCAGGACGATTTGTTTTCGCAATAATATTAGCTAAGGTAAATGTTTTACCTGAGCCTGTAACGCCTTTTAAAACCATTTCTTTTTCGCCATTTTCTAAGCCCTCTGATAATTGTTCAATTGCTCTAATTTGATCTCCTTTTGGTACAAAGGATGAAACAATTTTAAAATCAGCCATAAAAATACCTCAATTTATTTTATCATTTATATGATAAAAATAAAACATTCCCCAAAAGGAGAATGCTTTAATGATGGAATTCATCATATTTACAATATTCAACTGTTGATATTTCCTCTAAAACATTTGTGAAATGGTCACCCATACGCTCTAGGTTAGATAATATTTCAACAAAATATTCTGTATTAACAAATGAACAAGCACCTGTTTCAACACGGTGGATATGTCTTTCATGGAATACTTCTTCCATTCTATCAACCTCATCCTCAATTGGAAGTGTTTCTGTTGCAGTATCACTTGACCAATTTATTAATGAATCATATGTTCCTTCTGCCATTTTAATTACAGTTTCAAACATTTGATTTAAATCCTGTGCACCATCTGCAGAAAGATGCATATTCTTTTCTTCTCTTTCTTCAAAGAATTCAATTAAATTTGTACAGTGATCACCAACACGCTCTAAATCTTTAATTAAATCTAAATATTTAGATAATAATGTAGATGATTTTGAATCTAGTGATTTAATAGTTAATTTAATTAAATAATCATGACTTCTCTTATCAAGACAATTAATTTTTCTTTCTATTTCAATACCATGTTCCTTCATTTTAGGATCTGGATTTTTAGAATAATTATAAGCTAAATATACAAATTCTTTTGTTAAAAGACCCATATAATCAACAGCCTTTTTAACAAATGATAAAGCTAATTGTGGAGATTTTTGAATCAATGAATAATCTAATAATTGTTCCATGATATCATCATCTTTATTTTCAGGAACAAGCTTATCCATAATTCTTAATGATGGCTTAATTAACATTAATAATACAAATGAATTAATTAAGTTAAATACTAAATGGGTTAGAGAAATTATTAATGGATTTGCAGATGAACCAAATACTGCTTCATTTATTACATTAACAAGTGGATAGAATGCAAATCTATATATAATTGTAAATATTACAACACCAAATACTTTAATTAATGTATTTGCAAGAGCAACCTTTTTAGCACTTCGTGATGAGCCAAGTGAGGCAAGTATTGCAGTAATTGTTGTACCAACATTGGCACCAAGCATTAACGCAAGGGCACCATATAAGGACATTGTACCACCCATATACATACCCTGTACGATACCTATTGTTGCCGATGAGGATTGAAGCACGCATGTTACTAAAATACCAACTAATACTCCTACTTCTGGCATATCATCTAATTTAGCAAATACATTTTGAATAAATTCTTGATGCTCAACCTGTATATATTTAAATGACATATCAATTAAGGCAAGGCCAAGGAATATCATACCAAAGCCTAAAACTACTGAACCAATTTGTTTAATCTTAGGTCTTTTAAATAAGAAAAGCATTGTTGCACCTAAGAATACTAACACAACTGATACAATAGGCATTATCTTAAATTGAGCAAACACGGCCATGATAATTGTAAGAATAGTACCACCGATATTTGCACCTAGTAAAATACCGAATGCCTGGCCAAAATTCATTAAACCAGCTGCAACTAATGAAACAGCTAATGCTGATGTTCCTGAGGCAGATTGTGTAAGCATTGTTACTACAAAGCCTACAAGCATACCCTTCAATGGAGTTGATGTAGATTTTTGAATGATTACCTTCATTCTAGAACCACCAATCTCCTTTAAACTTGATCCCATTAAATTAATACCAAATAGGAAAATACCAAGTCCACATAAAACGTATAAAATTGCCTGCCATAAGGAATCGAAACCTAATGTTATGTCAAGAAACATTATTTAGTCCTCCAGTCATTTGCATACCATAGTAATTTTATAAAATAAATTGGTCAATTTCAATTAAATATTATAATAATATTTATTAATAAAGCATTTTCATTTAATTTACATAATAAAAACGCAGTTAAACTGCGTTATTTATTTAATGCATCCTTAGCTAATTTATCAACTAAATCATTATAATAATTATTTGAATGACTTTTTACCTTATGAAATATAACATTTATTTTCTTTTTAGCTTCTTCTGCAAATTCTTGATATTTTATTCCAAGCTCTGTCTTTGGCTTCCAAAGACCACTATAAAATTTAGATATACCTTCATAATCAAAATATAGGTGAAGCTCCTTAATACCTTTTTTTATTGCATGATTAATAACATAAGATGCACCTCTTACTTCTCCTGCAACATTATGATGAATTATAAAATCATCATTGAATGATTTATTAAAAGATTCTATAACCTCTCCATTATGAATTAATATACCACCATATGAATATTTATTCTTATCTTTATCAAATGAGCCATCTACATAGCTCATCCATTCATAATCATCTTCACCTTTATATATTTCATCATTAATAAAGGCTTTAGCTTCAGCTAAATTTAAAAATGATTTATATTTTGGATTAGATAATTTAGATATTATTTCCTTTGCTTCATCCCAAGATGAAACAATATTTTGATAATCATCTGCTTTAATCGCATAATATTTATTATTTTTCTTATTACCTAATGAATTTAATATATTTAAAGTAATAATTGAAGATAAATGACTCATTTCACTTTCAAATAAATCATAATTTTCTACCTGCTTATCTTTACCAACTACATCAGAGATATATCTTATGATAATAAATCTTGTATTAAGCTTTATTGCAGTTTGGGCAACAGATGCGCCTTCCATTTCAGTTGCAAGTGAGCCATCAACATTTTCAAACATATCATAGCCTGTTACAAAACGATCTTGTGTTAAAATAATACCTTTTTTATAATTAACATTTAAATCATTTAAGACATTTTCAATTAATTTAATATCTTCATCATTTGGCTTTAAAATTTTATTAAAGCCTGGTATTTCACCTTTTTCTCTACCAAATATAGATATATCAAAATCACTTTGTACTAAGCCTGTTGCTAAAATAACATCCTTAGTATTAGTATCATTAATACCACCTGCAACACCAGTATTAATGATTAATTCACAATTAAAATTTAAAATGAGCATTGATGTTGCAACACTTGCATTAACTTTACCAACGCCAGATGAAATAATATATATTTCATTGTCATTTATTTTACCAAATGAAATATCAATATTGTGTTCAACAATCTTTTTTAAATTTTCTAATTTGTTACAAATTAATGATATTTCTTCATTCATTGCACCAACAATACCAATTCTCATACATACCTACCTATTTTAATAAAATGCTTACCACTTTTACTTAATCCCTTTATTTCAAGTAAAACTATTTTACCCTTATGTCTAACTGTAATAATATCATCTATATTAATTATTTTTGAAGAATTTAAGCAAGGAATATAATTTAAAAATACTAATCCTTTAGATATATAATCCTGTGCATTTCTTCTAGATACATTAAATCCTGCAGAAATTATTACATCTAATCTAAATGATGATAAAAAATCATTTTTTTCTTCTAATTTTCTAATATATGTAACATCATAATCTACTTCTTCAAGCTCTATAGGTGTTTTACCTATATGATGATAATTATCTACTATATAAGGATTAATTCCCCTTGTTACTGTAAAATAATAATCTTTATTATATAAAACAATATCACCAACACATTCTCTTTTAATTCCA
>JAILBI010000241.1 GCA_024681175.1 Acholeplasmatales bacterium | reverse complement strand
TATTATAATTGATACAATTATAATTATATCAATAAATGAATAATAATATCTAGATGGTTCTTCATATTTAAAACAAACAATCGTTAAAAAAGCAACATTAAATATGATATTAAAAAGTATACCAAACATAATTATTTTTTTAAATTTTTCACTCCTCATATGAATAAAAAATGCCAATAAAGCGATAAAACTAAATCCAATGGAAACATATATAGGAGTTATAATCGACCATAATTTTTTTGAGTCAAACATAACTATATTTAGTACAGTCAACAAAATAGGAATTAATAAAATAATTGATAAATATAAAAACTTAAAGAATTTACCCATTTATAACATCTCCCTTATTAAAATCAAAATCATTATATAATCTATATCAATTATATAATTTATATTATATATATCAATAGCAATATTGAACTTTTTTATTATTTTAGTTCAAAAATAAAATGTCGGGGATTATTCCCGACACTTTTTTACATTGCCATTTTTAAAATATCTAATAGCTCATCCTTAGATAATTGCTTATATCCGCCATCAAGTAAGAATGTACCATTTATAATATCATCAAAGTCTGATGTTTTAACACCTAAATCAGAAATCTTCATTACAAGGCCAATTTCTTTCATCCAATCAGACATACATCTTAAGCCTTCTTTTGCTATTGCAGTTGAGTCATTATTGAATCTATATGATTCAACACCCCAAACTACTTCTGCAAATCTTCTAAACTTTAATAATCCAAAAGGCATAACATATTCATAATATGGAATTGATATAGCAGATAATGTCATACCATGCGTTGCATTTGTAACAGCACCAATGGCTTGTCCAATCATATGTACTTCCCAATCGGTAGTTTTACCCTTAGCTACGAATGTATTTAATGCCCATGTAGCAATCCACATAATATTTGATCTTGCATCATAATCATTTGGATTTTTAATAGCTACTCTTGATGCACTAATTAATGCCCTCATCATACCTTCCATAATATAATCAGATGCTGAATCATCTATATCAGAAAAGTATTGTTCCATAATATGAGACATTATATCAAATATACCTGCAACCATTTGGTATCTTGGAACACTAAATGTAATTGTAGGATCTAGCACTGCAAATTTAGGGAAGTTATAAGAGCCAAATACTTTCCCAATCTTTAGCTTTTGTTCCTTATTTGTAATAACTGAACCGCCATTCATCTCAGAACCAGTTCCAACCATTGTTAAAATACATCCTAAAGGAACACATTCACAATCAGCTTCTTCTTGATTTAAATAATATTTCTTCCAAGGATCTTCACCTTGTAAATTAATTGATGCTGCTAAGCCTTTTGAATAATCAATTACAGAGCCTCCACCAATAGCTAAAATAAAATCAATTTTTGCATCACGTGCAATCTTAATTCCCTCATAAAGCTTATCTAAAGTTGGATTTGGCATAACACCAGAATCTTCAAAAACATTTTTATTAGCTTCCTTTAATATAGCGATAACCTTATCATAAAGGCCTGTCTTTTTAATAGAGCCACCACCATAAACTAATAAAACATTCTTTCCATATTTATCTAATTCATCCTTTAAATTATTAATTGCGTCATCACCAAAAATTAATTTAGTTGGATTATAATACTCAAAATTTCCTCTCATATTCTACTTTCTCCTTTTTGGACTAAAAATACCTGCAAAGCTAAGTGTTAAACCAGCTAACACCAATGTTATTATTGAGAATATAAAATAAGGCATTCTAGTACCTGTAAGGCATACTAAAATAATACCTACAAGTAGTAATGCAATTCCTATTCCACCTGAAATAAAAAATATCTTTTTTTCTCTATCCATAGTTTAACACCTCTTTATTAATTTTATCATTTAGTATGATAAAAGTAAAATAAAAAAGCCCAACTTGGGCTTTATTCTACATATTGATCTAATACTTCTAAGAATTCAGTTAAACCAATTCTTTTTTCACTAGATGTAATAATTAAATTATCATTTTCATCTAGGTTTAAAGTATCAATAATTTGTTGCTTACATTTCTTTCTTTCAATATTTTTAATCTTATCAGATTTAGTAGCTATAATAGTTACTCTCTTATTATAATATTTTAAGAAATTATACATAAGACAATCATCTTCTGTAGGCTTATGTCTAAAATCAACTAATAAAAATACCATTTTAAGATTATCTCTATTAGTTACATAATCTTCAATCATTTTACCAAATGTAGCCTTAATAGACTTAGATACATTTGCATAACCATATCCAGGTACATCGACAAAATAAAATGAATTATTAATTAAAAAGAAATTTAATGTTTGTGTCTTTCCTGGATTAGATGAAGTTCTTGCTAGTTTATTTCTATTACAAACCATGTTAATAAAAGATGATTTGCCAACATTACTTCTACCACAAAACATAAATTCTGGATAATCACTTGATGGAAGAGTTTTTAAATCTACAGCTGATGTAATAAATTCAGCGTTTTTAATTTGCATAATTAAAATCCTTTCATTTCAATTACAAAATCACTTTCAATTAATATATCCTTTATCTGCTTAAATTTAATTAAATTCAAGGCCGCATCTATAGGATATTTCTTACATGATTGTATGTTTGAATCATTAGGCATCAATTCCTCGTCTTGATACTTGCCTAAAAAATATGTTACTTCCTTTGAATGACCCTTAGCGGCCATATTATAATGAATTGTTCTCTTAAAATCAGGCATAATTTCTGGTCTAATACCAGTTTCCTCATAGCACTCTCTTAATGCGCACTCTAATTCGGTTTCTCCTCTTCTAATATGTCCCTTAGGGAAACCATAAGTTCCACTTGGCTCCATAATTAAAACATACTCTCTAAAACCTTGCTTATCGGTGTATAAAATTACACCACATGAATGTTCTTCCATAATCTACTCCCCAATACCATAGATTAGAGCGAATTTATCCTTCAAATATTTAATATAATAATCAGGATTAAAATCTTCACCAGTTGCAAGCTTAATAATTTCTAGATTCTTTTTAGAAGCTCCATATTTATGAATATGATCACCTAACCAGCTTCTAATTGTCTTGAAATCTCCCCTTTGCATGCAATCATCAATATCAATATCATTCTTCATTGAATAATAGAATTGAGCTGACATTGCTGAGCCTAAGGCATATGTTGGAAAATATCCAAATCCTGAAGCCCAATGAATGTCCTGATAACATCCTTCCTTCTTATTTTTAGGTATTATACCTAAATACTTTTCCATTTGACAGTTAAAGTCATCACTAATCCCATCAGTATTAAGTTTACCACTAAATAATTTTTTTTCAATGTTATATCTAATAAGAACATGAAAAGGATATGTTAATTCATCAGCCTCTGTTCTAGTTGGCTGTGCAAAAACATCATTAACATAATAATAAATGTCATCTACAGTAAATTCCTTTAACTCAGATGGGAAATATTCTAATAATATAGGATATAAATATCCTATAAATGCCTTACTTCTACCTAAATAATTCTCAAAAAATCTGGATTGCGATTCATGAAGTGCACATGAAGCACCACCTTGAAATACAGTACCATCATACTCTTTATTTACCTGAAGTTCATAGATTGCATGACCAACTTCGTGCATCACTGAGAAGATATTTGAGAATAATAATTCTTCACTATATGATGTAGTTGTTCTTACATCATTAGAATTAAAGCCATTAGTAAATGGATGTAATGTCTCACCTATATAACCATTTGTATCATCATAGCCCATCATTTCACAAATTCTTTTTGTAAGTTTTCTTTGCTTATCAATATCAAATCTAACATTCTTAATCTTCTCATTATACTTTTTAGGCATCTTTAATATTTTCTTTAATAATGGATAGATTTCATCTTCTAATTTTCTAAAGAATTCATCATACATTTCTTCTGTAAAATCATCTTCCATTTCATCTAATAATACATCATAACCCTTATATTTATCTTCAAGACATTTAATATATTTTTTATAATATTCAACTTCTAATTTAATATTTTTATCGAACTCAGAATAATCTCCTGTCTCTTTTCCTTTTTCCCAAGAAAGTGAAGACTTAGTTATTACATCATAGCCTTCTTCTCTTAAATCACTTGGAATTTTTCTTGCCTTAATCAGATTCTTTAATTCTTTTTTTATAATTTCTTTTTCTGTTTCATTTAATTCATCAGGATTATTATTTAATTCATTAACAAGATTAAAATATTCATCTGAAGTAATTATTTTATCAGCCTCTAAAGCAAAATAATTAGTCACATTCATTGAATTTTCTTTATCATTTTTAGGGCATACAGTTGCTTCATCAAATGATAATACATTACATACATAATATAAATTTTTTAATCTTTCTCTATATTCTCTATATTTTACAACATTATTCATTTTTTACACCATTTACAATCTTTATCGCAGTCTTTAATCCATCTAAAGCCGCACTTGTTATGCCACCGGCATAGCCAGCACCCTCACCGATAGGATAAATTCCTTTAATTGATGATTCTCCATTACCATCTCTTAAAATTCTAATAGGACATGAAGATCTAGATTCAATACCAATTAATATAGCATCAGGATGATTAAATCCTTTTAGTTTAGTGTCAAAATCTAAAATACCTCTCTTAATACCTTCAATTACAAAATCAGGCAAGCATTTTCTTAAATCAGTAAAATATAATCCATGTGGATATGTAGTATTTACACTTCTTATATTATCAGCCACTTGATCATTTAAAAACTCCTTAACTAAATTAGCGGGAGCTTTATAATCTTTAGATAATGCATACGCTAAATGCTCATATCGCTCCTGATAATCAATTCCATCTAAGACATTTCCTTTATCATAATCAGATGGTTTAACATCAACTAAAATAGCTGAATTTGAATTAATACTTTTTCTATCATTATTACTCATTCCATTAACAACAATAGTTTCTAAATCTGATTGTGATGCCAAAACATAACCACCAGGGCACATGCAAAATGTATAAATGCCTCTATCATTAATATGAGTTGAAAGCTTATAATAGGCAGCGGGCAAATATTTGTAAAAATCACCATATTGAGCCTTATCTATTAATTCCTTTGGATGTTCAATTCTAACACCCATTGAAAATGCTTTTTGTTCCATATTAATTTTCATATCATTATATAAATGTCTAATAGTATCCTTAGCACTATGGCCTAGTCCTAATAATAGATGAGATGTTTTAAAATGATATTCATTATCATTTAAAACACTTTTAGCATAAATATCTAATTCATTATCACCTTTAGCATCTATAAATGCTGTATCAAAATAGAATTCTCCACCTAATGATTCAATTTCAAGTCTAATATTCTTAACTATTTTCTCTAAATAATCAGTTCCAATATGAGGCTTTGAATCATATAAAACATCTTCTTTAGCGCCATGTAAATAAAATTCATTTAGTATCCAATTAATTAAAGGATCTTTTAAATTAGTCGTAAGCTTTCCATCAGAAAATGTACCAGCTCCACCTTCACCAAATTGGACATTTGAATTAGGTGATAATACCTTATTCCTTAAAAAATCATTTACCTTTTCTTTTCTAATTTCAATTTTAGAACCACGCTCTATAATTATTGGCTTTGCCTTACATCTTGCCAAATATAGGGCACTAAACATACCTGCAGGGCCAAATCCAACTATTATTGGTCTATCATTAAAAGGATAATTTATATATTTTAAATCTATTTTCTTTTCCTTATATGGTATTACATTCTTATTATGTATTTTTTCATTTGTATCAATCATTAAATTATAAACTAATTTAACATCTGATTTATTTCTCGCATCGATTGATTTTAATAAGATTTTATATTTATAATTATTAATTTTTAACTTAGCCTTAATCTCATTATCTAAATTTGCTTTAGGACTAATTTTAAAATTATTTATTTGATACTTCATAAAGTACCTCACTAACCTCTAGCGCTGATAAAAAGGCAAATGATAAATTAAATCCACCACATATTCCATCACAATCGATGACCTCACCCATAACGAATATATGATCATCACTTTTTAAAGATAAATTATCATTTATTGATGATAAATCAATACCACCATTAGCTACCTGTGAGAATTCAAAATCATATGTTGATTTAATATTAAATATTAATTCCATTGGATTTAAATTATTTTTATTTACATATTCTAATAATTTAGGATTCAATACTGTAATATATGAATCATATTTCTTATCTACTACTGATACTACTAATTTAATATTCTTCATACATGTATGATAATAATAGCTAGATAAATTCATAATACAAATACCAGAAATACCATCATCCTTAAATATTACTTCTCCATCCTCTTCGTGAATAATCTTATTATTATCTAATAATTTCACATGAGCTTTAGCTCTAACACCAGAGATTGATTTTACATTTTCTTTTAATTTAAAACCAGATAACGATGGTCTAAAATCATTAAATTTTAAATCTAAAGAATCGAATATAGAATAATCTAACTTATTCTTAAATCCGGCAGGACTACCTATTCCTAACGCGATATAGTCAAAACCCTCGTTATAATCATTTAAATAATACTTATTATTCTTTTTAGTAATCTTATTTACATGAATATTTATTATATTCATATTAATATTTTTAGTTAAAGCATTAAGAATAGATAATGATGGTTCAGAAATAGGATACATTCTTCCTTCATTATC
>JAILBI010000238.1 GCA_024681175.1 Acholeplasmatales bacterium | reverse complement strand
GAAATAAAGGATCCTTATCCTATTATTTTAAATGTTAAAGAGAAGATGAATGAAATATATAAAGGCTATGAAATATTTATAGCACTAGATAGAGATTATTCTGATTAAAAATATCGCTTTCATTGCGATATTTTTATTTATTCAAGCAAAATAGTATTAAAAGTATTATAATATTATCATAAAAAAGGAATGAAATATGAAAAAAGTAAATATGCTTGAAGGCAATATTTTTAGAAGCATTTTAATATATACTATTCCACTTGTTATAGGTAATTTTTTTCAGCTACTTTATGCAACTGTAGATATGGCAATTGTTGGAAATTCATCAGGATCAATTGGTGTTGATTCAGTTGGTGCTGCAACACCTATAATTAATGTTGTATCCTTTTTAATTATTGGTCTATCTAATGGTGCATCAATACTTATGAGTGAGCTTTATGGTAAAAAAGATTATGAAGGATTAAAAAAAGAAATAGGTCTTTGTATAACTGCAATATCAATTGTAGGAATTATATTATCATTAGGTGTTATTGCATCATCTGATTTATTATTAGATATGACTAATGTAAAAGAAGAAATATATGAAGGAACTAAAACATATTTAATTACATGTATGATAGGTATTATATTTTTAAGTATTTATAATATTTATTTTGCAGCATTAAGAAGTATTGGTGATTCCTTTAGACCATTAATATTTTTAATTATTTCATGTATATTAAATATAGCATTTGATTTCTTATTTACATTTGGCTTTAACCTTGGAGTATTTGGTGTTGCATTATCAACTATTATCTCTCAGGCTATTACAATGCTTATATGTATATTTTATGCAGCTAAAATATCACAATTATTTAGATTTAAATTAAATGATTTTAAGGTTAATGCTCCAATGCTTGTACAAACAAGTAAATATGCAGTTGCATCTGCATTACAACAGGTTGTATTACATGTTGGTAAAAGCTTAGTACAAAGTGAAATTAATACATTATCAATAGAAGAACAGGCAGGATTTAATATTGGTACTAAAATAGATGATTATGCTATGACACCTGCACAATGTATTGGTAATGCTATAGCCGTGTTTTTAGCTCAAAATAGAGGGGCTAAACAGCGTTCTAGAGTTAAAAAAGGATTCTTAATAGGTATTATATTAGAATTATCATTTGGTTTATTTGTTTCTCTTTTAATATTTATTGTTAAAAGACCTTTCGCATCATTATTTACAAATGATGAGCTTGCGATAACATATACAGTTAAATATGTATCTATAATGGTATTTTTATATTTATTACCATCTACTACAAATGGATTACAATCATATTTTAGAGGTCTTGGTAATTTAATAATTGTATTTTTATCAACATTAGTTCAAATAATATTTAGAGTAACATCAGCCTATATTATTATTCCTAAGGTAGGAGTAGAAGGTGGAGCTTATGCAACACTTGTAGGCTGGATTGCGATGATATCATTTGAGCTTCCAATATTAATATATTTCTGGAAGAAAAATATTAAGCTTGAGGAAAAGGATGAAGAAATTATTACAATTTAGTTTTTAATTGTCTTATTAATTTTTAATAAATATAATATAATAATTATAAGGAAGTGATTTTATGAAGATGAAAAGATTATTTATAGGTTCATTATTTTTAACATCTTTATTTACATTATCATCATGTGGATTTATATCTAGTATTTTTGGACCTGATGAAGATGATGAAACAACTGAATCAACATCAACTAATACATCCACATCAACTAATACATCCACATCAACAAGTACACAAACATCAACATCAACTAATACATCCACATCAACAAGTACACAAACATCTACATCAATTGTTCAAACATATACTTTATCATTTGAACCTAATGGTGGTATAGGCACACAATTTGATATTGGTGGTAAGGAAATTGGGGATATAGTTAGTTTACCTATTTGTCCTTACATTAATTCAGGATTTAGCTTTTATGGTTGGTATGATGGCCAAAATACATACCAAGCCAATTATGATTATGAGGTCATTGGTGATGTAACATTTACCGCAATATGGGACAATGAAGATACATATCATATTTCATATGTAACTGGTAATGGAAAAAATTCTTCATTAAATCCAGTAATGTATGAATCTTTAGATAATGTTGAGCTTATAGATGCCGAAGTGCCAGAAGGATTTGATTATGTATTTGATGGCTGGTATACATCACTTGATTTTGATGAAAAGGTCACTAATTTATATGGCTTATCAGGTGATTTAACATTATATGCTGCTTATACAAAGCCACTTTATTGGTATGATATTGAAGGAACTACAAATGGTGATGAGACAGTAGTCAATGTTGAATATTCTGAAGGTGTATTATCAAGAGTATTAAATTATGGCTTATTTTATAATACTAAAAAATTAATAATTAATTTATCAAATGTTGATTTCGATGTAATGATGCAGATGAATCAATTATTAAATAGCATCGAACCAGAAGTAATGAAAAATTTTTATAAGACAAGCTTTAAAACTAATACACAAGGTACGACTATAACAATCACTATAACATATAATTTTGGTACAAATGGTCAAGAAAACACCTCATTAACAGATAATTCATCATGTCAAGGCGATTTCATTTCATTTGCAAATAAAAATGATGAGCATGGCTTTTATAATTATTTATTATCTTCACAAACAATAGAAAATGTTTCTACATCAGAACAATTATATTATGCATTAGAAAATGGTTATAATTTCACTATTGTACCAGGCTCATTAGCTGAACAAGTATATAATGAAGCATGTGATATATTAAATGATATTATTGATAAGAATATGTCTGAAAAAGAAAAAATATTAGCTATTTCATCATACATGATGAAAAATGTTAATTATAATCATAACTTAGCTAATACTGAAGGTAATATTGATAATGCTAATACATATCAATATTATGGACATTTCGCATCAGGTGCAATATTAGAAGGAAGTGCTGTATGTGATGGTTATGCAAAGGCATTTACAATTCTATGTGGTCTTGAAGGAATTAAATCTAAAGTATCAAGAGGCTATTTAGGCAATATTAATGGTGGTCATGCTTGGAATAAGGTGTTCATTGATGCCGATAATAATGGCACAAAAGAATGGTATACAATAGATTTAACTAATACTGAAATAGGTGTATCAAAGGATGGTATAACATACGAAGCATCTAATTATTCAAGAATATTAATCACAGATTATGATTTAATTAATTTAGGATATGCATATCGTGGTAATGAT
>JAILBI010000231.1 GCA_024681175.1 Acholeplasmatales bacterium | reverse complement strand
TATAAATAAATCATCCTTTCTACCTTTAATAAAATATCTATTATTTTTAAATTCAACAATATCCCCAGTATGAAAATAATCATCATTTAAAAATATTTCTTTTCCATTAATTATTAAATGGTGAGAAATTGATGAGCCTTTTACTAATAGTTCATTATTATCTAATTTATATTCAATTGATTTGAAAGGAAGACCAATAGAACCTTCCATTCTTCTATCAATATTATCTAATTCTACAGATGTTATAGCAATTTCACTCATACCATAGCCATTATATAAAGGATAACCTAATGCATTAAATAATCTTAATGTATCTTCCTTTATCATTGCCCCACCTGAGATGCAAAATAATACTGATTTACCAAATAATTTTTTTGTAACCTTTTTTAATAAAGCTTTTGCAATAGATATACCCTTATTAGGGAATTTTCTTTGAATATCTATAGATTTATTTAAGCCCTTTTCAAATAAATTTCTTGTCTTTTCGTCTTCCTTTGCAACCTCAGCAAGCAAATGCTTCTTTACAGTTTCCCAAAATAAAGGTACTGCGAAAATATGTGTAACCTCATGCTTCTTTATTGTAAAGATTATTGTGTCAGAAGACATATCATTTAAAAATACGAAGCTTCTTCCAAAGAAGGCAAACCACATAAATGTAGCCATAAGGCCAAAGATATGATATAAAGGTAAAAACATTAACTGCTTAATATAGCCATGATAATGCTTCTTAATTTGCTTATTATTTAATAATATATCTTTAGTATTTAATAATTGTTCAGATATTTCTTTTCCGTTATAAAATACTACTTTTCTATTTAATGATGTACCTGATGTTGAAATAGCTAAGCTATTTTCAAAATCAAATTTATAATCATTAGGATATTCTTTATTTAATTCATTAAAATCAATTTTAATTAAATTATAATCATCATTATCAGTAATAATATATTTAGCTTTAACATCAGCTAAAATATCATTTATTAATGATTTAGGATATCTTAAATTAACCAAATATGGAATATTGCCTGAGGCTATTATTGCAAACATAGATACAATAAATGATAATGAATTATCCTTAGCTAAGGCAATAACCTCATGCTTAAGCTCAGGATAAAGCATATTTATTGAATATGCAGCATTTAAAATCATTTTATATACTTCACCATAATAATGGCGTGATATAGTTTCGCCATCATTATCTTCAGAAAATAAATAATTTTTATCCTTAAACATTATTTCTATTATTGATTTAAAATCATGATCACTATTTAATAATAAATTAAATCTTTCATTTACAATTTTATCTATCTTTTTATCATTCATAAAATTACCATTATGATAAGCAAATCATTAATATATAATCCTTATCATCCATTTCAAATTCATATAATTCTAAATCATTATTATCTATAAAATCTTCAAATAATGAATCTGTATCAATATCTAAATTATTATCCTTAAATAAACCAAATGATTCATAAATAGATACATCATCTATTTTATTTAAAGAATCTAAAATAGTCTTTTCTAAATTCTTATCTGCACAAACAATTTCGCCATCTTTTATCGCAATATAATCATCCTTATGAATAATTACATCATTCATTTTAGATTCTTTAATAGATTTAGAATATAAAATAGTTGTTAAATTATTTGTAGATTGCTTCATCTTTGATACTACATCCTGCATATCTAAATCTTCACTAGATGGATCAAACATGAATAAGCTATAATATCCTTCTAGTGGATTTTTAGTAGGATGAATATAAATATCCTTTTCAATATTTATTTCTTCTGCCATTTGGCATGATAATAAAGAATTTTTATCATTTGGTAATATTACAATATGCTTAGAATTTAATGATTTTATTGCATCATCAAATTCCTTTACTGATACATTTAAATTACCATCTAATATTACATCTATACCAAAATTTGTAAATGCTTCATCAAAAAAAGAATTTGTTGATACTGCAATAAATGATACATTTTTATTCTTTTCTTTTACAACACCTTCTTTTTTAAATGTATTTAAGATGTTATTAAATTTAGTATTTGTAACCTTAATAACATCCTTTTCTACATAAGGAATGATTTCACCATTTAAATATTTAAGCATTCCTTCATATATTATTACAAGACCACATCCACCAGAATCAATAACACCATTATCCTTTAATACTGGTAATATTTCTGGTGTTTTATCTAATGTCTTTTTCATTCCTTCAATTACTAATTCTAATAATTGTTCAAATGATATATTATTATCAATTCTTGAAACAAGTCTTGATAATCCTTCTTTTGCAACAGTTAAAATAGTTCCTTCCTTAGGACTTTTAATTTTCTCATATGCATTTTCATATGAAGAAATTAAGGACTTGGCAAATGTTACAACATCAGCCTTTTCATATCCCTTTAAGCCATTAGAAATACCTTTAAATAATTGTGATAAAATAACTCCTGAATTTCCTCTTGCACCAATAAGCATACCTCTTGATAAAGCTTTTGAGAAAAGTGATATATCTTTAATATCCTTAGATTGAGATAAACCCATTTCTAAGGTAAGACGCATATTTGTTCCTGTATCTCCATCTGGTACTGGAAATACATTAAGCATATTAACATTTGATTCATTTAATACTAAATTATGGTATCCATTTAATACCATATTATAAAAAATTAAACCATCAATTTCATTCATATCTAAATAATCTCCAAAAATCTCCCTATTATATCATATAAATTAAATAATTTGAAATAATTTAACACTTGATAAACTATTCTTTTAAAACTATAATAGATTTGGTCTATAAAATAAAAATATAGGAGATATATATGAATAATTTTGAAATAATTTGCGACGTATGTTGCGACCTTAATCAAGAATTAAGAGATAAATATAATATAAAATATGTTTCTTGTCATTACACTACACCTTCTGGTGAAAAGAAGGATGCTTATTGTGACTGGGATCATGTAAATGCTGATGAATTTTATAAGGATTTAAAGAAAAATCCTAATGGATATTCAACATCACCTGCATCACCATTAGAATTCCAAGAAGCATTTGAAAATGTATTAAAGGAAGGAAAAGATGTTCTTGCAATGTCTATTTCTACAGGATTATCTGGTACATATGCATTTATGTGTGAAGCTAAGGAAGCAATTAAAGATAAATATCCTGATAGAAAGATTTATGTATGTGATACATTAAGATATTCTACTGGCTTTGGTTTAATGGCTGTATATGCTTCAATTAAGCGTAGTGAAGGTGCTTCAATTGATGAAACATTTTCTTATTTAGAAGAAAATAAAAATAGATTTCACCAAATGGGATTCTTAGATGATTTATCATTCGTTGCTAAAAAGGGTAGAATTTCTAAGCCTAAGGCTTTCATGGGTCAATTAGTTGGTATCAAACCTTTCGGTGAATTTTCTCCAAATGGCTTAACTACAGTTTTAGGTCAAACAAGAGGCGACAAGAATGCAATTAAGGGCATTGTTGAATACATGAAAAAGACAATTGAAAACCCTGAAAATCAATTAATTTTCATTGCTTCTACTAATAGAGATAAGCAAGCTAATACGCTTAAGGAAGAAATTGTTAAAACATTTAATCCTAAGGAAGTTATTATTACAAAGGTATATGTACAAGATGCAATTAATATTGGACCTGGTTTAATGTGTGCATATTATTATGGTAAGAAAATTTCTGACAATCTAGAAATTGAACGTGGATATGTTCAAGAAATATTAAAAACTTTATAATTAAAAAAGAAGACAAACTAGCTGTTTGTCTTCTTTTTATTTATTACCAAATAACATATTTAAAAAATCATTCACTTGATTACTTTCTTTTTTACCAAATGCACAATAATTAGAAAAATGCTCACAATTATTTGTAACTAAATTATATTCACCAAGACCAGTACCAAGCATATCTTTAGCAGTTTTTATAATTTCTTCTTTTGGTCTTAATTTTTTTAATTCTTCTTCATTATAATCTCTTGCTTCAACTTCACCATCTTTTGCAAAAGTTTTTAAATTAGTGCAAATAATTAATGCATTTTCTTGAGATACCTCACTACCTTCTTTTGCTGCATATTGATATATATGATTATCATCCTCATATATACCATGATGGTAATAAAAGCCTCTATTTACTCTTATTTGATCTCCAAATTTTAAATCTCTTTTAGTCCACATATTAATCTCTATTTAATACATTTATTAATAAATTCTTCTTCTTTTTTTATTACTGATTCTGTATCAGTATAAATACTCATCGCATGATGTGATGATGTTTCATAAAATTCTTTATTACTATTACAATTATTATAATTATTTTTACCCATTTTAATTGGTACTAATTTATCATTATT
>JAILBI010000222.1 GCA_024681175.1 Acholeplasmatales bacterium | reverse complement strand
TGATATTTTGAAAAACATTTATGATTTTGATCCTAAAACAAATAAATATCCATATCCTAAAGATACATCAGCTCATTATTTAAATGATAAGAGTTTAATAAGATTAAATCTTGATGATAAATATCAATATATAGATGAATCTAAAAAATTTAGAAGAAAATTAAAATTTTTTAGATTTATTTTAAGATTGATAGTTTTTCCTATGGTTAAAATAAGATTAAATTTAAAAATAATAGGAAGAAAGAATTTAAAAATATATAAAGATGTATTAAAGGATGGTGCCATTACAGTATGTAATCATGTACATATGTGGGATTTTTTAGCTATTTCTAAAGCTTTAAAGAAAACTGATATTAAATTTTTAGCTTGGAGACGTAATTTAGAATCAAAAAGTAGAAATCTTGTTAAGCTTGCAGGTGGAATACCTATTCCAGATGATAGCTTACCAGGTTCTTTAAAATTTGTTAAAGAAGTAAATAATTATTTAAATAATAAAGGTTGGTTACATATTTATGCAGAAGGTAGTATGTGGGAATTTTATAGACCTATAAGACCCTTTAAGGATGGTATAGCTCATTTTAGTTATAAAAATAATAAACCAATTTTACCTTTAGCTATAAGCTATCGTAAAAATGGTTTTATTAGATCTAAAATATTTAAATCACCTGCATCCTTAACAATAAATATAGGTAAGCCTATATTACCTAATTTAGCTATTTCTTTTAAAGAAGAAAAAGATATATTAACTAAAAAGGTTCATGAAGAAATAACTAAATTAGCTTTTATTGAAAATAATATATATGAACCTATTTATAATAATAGTGAAAGGATAGATTATTATACAAATACCTATGGTATTGGTTATAAAAAATCTTGGTAATATTTATGAATATAACATTTGATAATGTTTCATTTAAATATATAGAAAGACCTATTTTAGATAATGCATCTTTTTCAGTTAAGGATGGAGATAAAATAGGTGTTATAGGCTTAAATGGAGCAGGTAAATCTACAATATTAAAAATGATATATGGCATTGAAAAGCCTTTATCTGGTGAAATAATTATTTCTGGTGGAACTAAAATTAATTATTTAGAACAAAATCCTATATTAAAAGAAAATACTTCATTATTAGATTTAGTATTAGATAATGAAAAAGATATTAATGAATATGAAGCTAAAAAGGTATTATCTATATTTGGATTTGATGATTATAATATGTATGCGAATAATTTTTCTGGTGGAGAAAAAAGAAAAATAGCTTTAGCAAAGGCTTTGTTAAAGCCTTGTGATGTATTAATATTAGATGAGCCTACAAATCATTTAGATAATAAAATAATAGCTTATTTAGAAAAATATTTATTAAAATTTAAGCATACCTTAATTATGGTTACACATGATAGATATTTCTTAGAAAGAACATGTAATAAGATATTAGAATTAGATGATTCTAAAACATATTTATATGATGGTAATTATGATAAATTTTTAGAATTAAAGGAAGAAAGATTAGCTGAAGAAGAAAATAAAAAAAGAAAGATCCAATCCTATTTAAGAACTGAAAAGGAATGGGTAAGTAGAGGCGTTGAGGCAAGAAGGACTAAATCTAAATCTAGATTAGAGAAATTTAAAAAAATATCTCAAATTAAATTTAAAGAATCTAAAGATTTTAAATTTGATTCAGTTAATTCTTATTTAGGAAGAAAATTAATTGAAATAAAGGATGCATCTAAGGCTTTTGGTGATAAAGTATTATTTAATAATTTTAATTTCATTTTAAATAGAGATGATATTTTAGGTATCCTTGGTGATAATGGAGCTGGTAAGACAACATTATTTAAAATAATAATGGGCCAAGAGAAATTAGATAGTGGTGAAATAATCTTAGGTGAAACATTAAAAATTGGTTATTTCTCTCAAGAGATGAATGATATAGATAATAATTTAAGAGTTATTGATTATATTAAAGAGGAAGCTAATATTATTGAAACATTAGATGGTGAAATTTCTGCATCAGCATTACTTGAAAAATTCTTATTTCCTAAAGAGATGCATTATGAAAAAATAAAGATGCTATCAGGTGGAGAAAAAAGAAGATTAATGCTTATTAGGGTATTAGCTAAAAATCCTAATATCTTATTATTAGATGAGCCATCTAATGATTTAGATATTTATACACTAAATATATTAGAGGATTATTTATTAAGCTTTAATGGACCTATTATTGTAATAAGCCATGATAGATATTTCTTAGATAAAATATCAAATAGATTATTAATATTTGATAATGGTATTATTAAGGAATCTTTATTATC
>JAILBI010000197.1 GCA_024681175.1 Acholeplasmatales bacterium | reverse complement strand
AGCATTTAAAAGATTAATTGGGAAAAATCCTAAAGATTATAGAAAAAATAATATTTTATTATTAAAGCGTTAATTTAAAATTTAACGCTTTTTTAATTAAAATTCAAATTTTTGCCATAAATAATAATTTATTATTAAATTCTTCTTAAAAACATATTATATTTATAATGTAAATGTTTTATTGAGGAGGAAGAAAATGAAAAAATTTAAATATGTTGCGTTATCATTTTTAGCTTTATTAGGTACAGCATCTATTATTAGCTGTGGCAAGAAAAATAATGAAAATAATGATAAGACATCAGAAAAACAAATTGATAAATGTGTTTTAACAACAATAAACTCTGATTTATTTGCAGGAACAATTACTAATTATAACAACTTAAAATTAAATATTGGAACTGAAATAATTTTACTTGCAACACCACAATATGGTTATTCTTTTGAAGGTTGGTATTATGGTGAGGATAAAATAAGTGACGAAACTAACTATAGATTTACTATTTATTCAGATTTAGAATTAACTGCAAAATGGCATATGGATTTTAAAACATATGCATTAAATACAATTAATGTAGATACTAAAGGTGGTAGCATCTCTGATTATCAAGATCAAAGACTTAAAGAGGGAGATGAAGTTAGTGTTTTGGCATCTGCAAATGAAGGATATGAATTTGATGGCTGGTATGAAGGTGATGATAAAGTAAGTGATAGTCCATTATACACATTTAATATTGATCATAATACAGTTTTATTTGTAAGATGGAAAAAAATTCAAGGCGAGACTACTAAATATACATTAACAACAATTAATGATAATTCTAATGCAGGAAATATTACTTCATATACAAATCAAGAATTTGATGAAGGTGAATCAGTTACTTTAACTGCAAATCCAAAATCCGGATTTGAATTTGATGGTTGGTATAATGGTGATGAAAAGATATCATCTTCTTCATCTTATACATTTAATATTAATTCTAATTTGGTTTTAACCGCTAAATGGATTTCATCTACACCTCAAACAACATACACATTAACAACAATTAATGATAATTCTAATAATGGTGATATCACTTCATTTAATAATGAAAAATATAATGAAGGTGATGAAGTTACATTATATGCAAATCCAAAATTAGGTTATTTATTTGATGGTTGGTATAATGGTGATGAAAAGATATCATCTTCTTCATCATATACATTTAATATTAATTCTAATTTGGTTTTAACTGCAAAATGGAATGAAAATACTCATATTGCATATAAACAAGAACATTTCATATATGACGATAATGATAAAAACGTTATTAAAGGTCTTGCTGAAGGTGATTTTACAGAAATAGTTATCCCGGATGGTACAACTGGTATTTATGATTATGCATTTAATATAGAAAATAATTTCACAGCTATTACCCTACCAAGTTCTATTGAATGGTTAGGCGGTTTTGCTTTTGCTAAAAATAATGAAATTAATTTTTATTATGATGGCACTTGGATAGATTATAATAATATTTACAAAAGTAATAATACAGCTATTCCTGTTGGTAAAAATGGAGGTTATGTATATTTCTTAGATGATAATGGTACTACCTTACATAATGGAAAAAAATATTCATTACAAACAAATATTATTTTACCTGAAGGCATTACATATTTTAAGAGTCAATTATTTTCTTACTTTAATCATCTAGAAAGTCTATATATTCCATCTTCTTTTGCTGGATTTGATGGTGGATGGCAATTTTTTAATTCTTCATTGTCAAAAATTTATTACAAAGGAACAGAGGAAAATTGGAATAATATAATAAATAATACTCAATATAATACTTATTTATCTAATGATGTAATAATTTATTATTATAATGAAAATGAGCCAACAATTGAAGGTAATTATTGGCATTATGTAGATGAGAAAATTACAATTTGGGGTCAAAATTCTAATCCACAAACAAATAAATATACATTAACAACAATTAATGATAATTCTAATGCAGGAAATATTACTTCATATACAAATCAAGAATTTGATGAAGGTGCATCAGTTACTTTAACTGCAAATAAAAATTCCGGATTTGAATTTGATGGTTGGTATAATGGTGATGAAAAGATATCATCTTCTTCATCATATACATTTAATATTAATTCTAATTTGGTTTTAACTGCAAAATGGATCACATCATCAATACCTGATACTAAATATACATTAACTACAATTAACGATAATTCTAATGCAGGAAATATTACTTCATATACAAATCAAGAATTTAATTCAGGTGCATCAGTTACTTTAACTGCTGAGGCTGATTTTGATTATGGTTATACATTTAATGGTTGGTATAATGGTGATGAAAAGATATCATCTTCTTCATCTTATACATTTAATATTAATTCTAATTTAACATTAACTGCAAAATGGGTTTATTATACTTTAACTACTACTCCTTGTTACAATAGTTCAAATGATGTACCTGATGGAAAACAATATTACAATATTGCAGGAACATTTACTATTTTAGAAAACGAAAAAATATCTGCAGGAAATACTGTAACACTTGTTTGTGTACCTAAGGAAGAATCTGTAACATTTGTAGGCTGGTATAAGGTTAATGGTTCTTCAATGGAATTATTATCTACAAATCAATCTTATACATATACAATGACTGAACAAGATACAATCATTAGAGCCAAATTCTTATTATATAAATATGTTGAAAATACAAATAATAAAGTTATAGAATATGGTTTTTATCCTCAATCAAAGGTTACTGATGATGAAATAAAATCAGAATTAGATAATAAAATTGGAAATTTACCAGATGCAGAACATAATTATGATTGGAAAAATTATAATTATTATGATGATGACACTATAAGCAATTATATGTGGTATAAAGATATAGATCTTGATAATGATGGTGTAAAAGATTATAGAGCGGTATATTTCATCAAATATAGAGGATCAAAAACAACCATGGCTGCTTCTATAGGTAATTCTTATGTTGATGATAATGGTTATGAATTAAATAAAGTTTATTATTTTAAATTTGAGCCAGTTTTATGGGATATACTTGAAACTACAACATATGGAGATACTATAATAATATCAAGATTTATTATTGATGCTCAAAATTGGTATATTAATACATCAAATAGAATTGATGGATTAAATACAATCTATCCAACAAATTATGAAGAATCGTCTATTAAAAATTGGTTAAATAATGATTTTTATGATACAGTATTTGATTTATATAGACATAAAAATAATTCATTAAATTTAACAGATAATAGTGTACAATCAACAGGCAAAACAACAAATGATTATGCCTTAGATGGAATTTTCAGTGATAAAGTATATTTAATGTCAGTTGCAGAATTTAATCAATATATAAAGAATAATAACACATTAAAAAAGGCATCTTCTACTGATTATGCAAAAATACAAGGATTAAATGTATCAACAACTTCTACAACTGCAGGATATTCTGCATATTGGACAAGAAGTCCACAAAATTCAAATATTAATGCTACAAATATATCAAATCAAGGTTCAACATCATCTCAAGTTGTTACTGAAATTTATGGTATTAGACCTTTATTAGATATGTTCTTATAAGATTAAAAAATACAGTATGGATAACTTTGAACTGGGGTTTGTCAAGTGGACACACCAAAGTAAAAAATAATTAAATAACTAAAGGTAGTAAATTAGGATTGGCATGATTTTCAAATTGATTTGGGGTCATGCCTTTTAAATTTGCTTGTAACCTCTCATTATTGTAAAAATTTATATATTTAATTATTGCTTATCTAAGGGATGATTCATCATCCCATCTTTAACCATAAAACATTTCAGATTTTAGTGTTCCCCAAAATCCTTCCATAGGTCCGTTATCTATACATCTTCCAACTCTAGACATAGATTGTATCGTCCCAGCTTGATCCAATTTAATTTTGAATTGTTTAGATGTGTATTGAAATCCTCTATCACTGTGGAATAATGGTTTAGCACCTAATGATTCATATATATGAACCCATTTACGTATTTGATCATCCGCTCTCTTAGGTAATCCATATTCATTTACTAATGAAATTGCTGATTCACCTTTTAAATATCTTTTAATAATCTCTAGTTTTAGTTCCTTACTATATTTTGCTTTTCTTCCCATAAAAAAATACCTCCAAAGTAGACTTACAATAATTTGGAGGTATCGCGAATCCCCTAGGGGATTGTTATCCTTTTCTCTTTTAATTATTTTATTTGTCTACTTTGGAGATATCATATCATTTAAATCTAATGTGTTCTTTTTTATTTATAGAATGAAAGGAATAGCAATGAGAAAAATTAAACAACATAAACCACTTAAGGCTGTATGCCTAATAATAATTTTTTTATTTTAATTCTTTCTATCCTCTTCAATAATTTCTAGTAATTCATCTGGGAACACTACTATAGCTGTGCCATAAGTAATAGTTTCTTCTGTTCTTGATGTAAATGTTGAATAAGTACTTGTATATGTACCTTCACAAACAACACTTACAACCTTTCCATCATCAAATTGAGCAAAATAATCAAATGAATAATTATCTAAATAAGAAACATCTAGGTCAAATATTTCACTATATTTCAAACCTGTAGCGCTATATGTTTGTTTTTCTTTATCATATGTTAATTTATCAAATAAATTATTTTCTAATTGTTTAGCATCATTAAATACTTCTTTAACTTCAGCTGTAGATAATGTACTTTCTTTTGTATATTCATTATCTTCATATAGAAACAAAGCTAAATAATCATTATCAAAATCTAGAACATAATATGCTATTTGGTCCTTTAGATACTCAGACTCAGGATTTTGAACATAGCTAATTGTTGCTTTGGCATAAATACCATCTCTTTCAACTGTTGTTACAGATGTAAGCTCTCCATTATAATAAGCCTTTGTTTCAGTAGTATAATTCTCTACATCTGTAAAATTATAAGCATTGTAGAATGCTTTTTTAGCAGAATTTTCTTTACTGCCACATGCTGTTAAGCATAATAAACCAGTTAACGCAAATGCGCCTAATAATTTCTTTTTCATTTCTTTCTCCTCTTTTTTTAATTGTAAAATAAAAACACTAACTATATAATATAGTACAATATTGGATGATAAATATCAATATATGTA
>JAILBI010000193.1 GCA_024681175.1 Acholeplasmatales bacterium | reverse complement strand
GATAATGTATTAGATGTTAGTACACCATTATGTGCACCATTAAATATATTATTAGATTCATATAATAAGGCATATGATGATAATTTATTATTTACTGATGATATCGCAGTAATTGAAAATTATCATAAGGATATTAAAATTAATTTAATTAAAAGTAATGATGAAGATATTAAATTAACAACTAAAATGGATTATTATTTATTAAATTTATTATTGGAGATAAAATGATAAGAATAGGTCATGCCTGGGATACTCATCGCTTAGTAAAGGATAGAGATTTATATCTTGGTGGTTTAAAAATAGAAAATGAATATGGTCTTTTAGGTCATTCTGATGCAGATGTTGTACTTCATGCAGTAGCTGAATCATTATTAGGAAGCCTTGCCTTAGGTGATTTAGGATATTATTATCCTGATAATTCTAATAAGACATTAAATATGGATTCTAAAATAATATTAAAGGAATGTTATCAAATGGTATTAGATAGAGGATTTAAATTAAATAATTTAGATTTAACTATTTATGCTGAAAAAATAAGAATTAGTCCTATTAGAGATGAAATAAGAAGAAGTATTGCAAATATCATGAATGTAGATGTTTCACAAATATCTGTTAAAGCAACTACATGGGAGAAAATGGGATTTGTAGGAAGGGAAGAGGCAATAGTTTGTGAAGCTGTGTGCCTAGTTTCAAATGATTAAGGTATTATTTGTTTGTCATGGTAATATTTGTAGAAGTCCTATGGCAATGTATTTATTTCAAGATATGGTTGATAAAAAAGGTCAATCTAATAATTTTCTAATTAAATCTAAAGCTACATCATCAGAGGAGCTTGGAAATGGTATATATCCTCCTGTTAGAAGAATTCTTGATAATCTAGGTATTGATTCATCTTCTCATAGGGCATCTAAAGTTAGCTTTGATGATTTTAAATATTATGATTATATAATAGGCTTTGATGAAGAGAATATGTATAATCTTAATTATTTAGCTAAGGAATATAAAAATAAGGTATATTTATTATCATCATTTTCTGGTTTAAATTGCGATGTTTATGATCCATGGTATTCTAGAAATTTCGATAAAGCTTATAATGATATTAATAATTATTTAAAAGATTTTTATAATTATCTATTAAGTAATAATCTTTTATTAAAATGATGATAGTGATATAATTATTTAAGGTGAGTATTAAATGGTATTTAAAAGTGAAAAAGGCATGTTTGAGGTTCAAAGAAATTACAGAAATGCCTTTAATAAAGAATTATTTATAGAAAAATATATAGATGAATATTTTGATAAATATCCTTATTTAGTAGGTGATATATCTAATGGCCTTTTAAGAATAAAAGGCTTTGTAGATGATCCACATAATAAGGATTATTATGGTAATATAGATAAATATCTTGATATATCTTGTGCATTTGGTTGTCCTTTTTATGTCTTAAAAAGAATTAATTCAAATGATGAATATAATCGTCTTGAAGGAACAAGCCAAATTTTAGAAGAAGAGCCAAGATTATTATTAACAGATACTAAAAAAGAAAATTTTGATAGAGAAGCATTAATATTAAGCACTAATCCTTCAAAAAAGCCAAGGATAGAGCTTAACATGAAAATTATTAATGAGGTTCCAATTGGTGTACTTCCACCTGAATTAAAGGAAAAGAATTTACCTAATAAAGCTAACAATAGCTTTAATAAGAAAAAGGAAGAAAAACCTCCATTTTATGAAAGTGGTAGTGATGTTGATGTACAAACTTATGTATCTGCATCACCTGATTTTGATCCTTCAAAGAAGAAAAATCCACCTAAGAGGTTTAATAATAATATAAATAATAATCAAAAGAAAGAAAATAAGAACTTTAATAATAAGTTCAATAAGGGTCATAATAAGAACCAAGGAGGCAAATTCCATGGCAGAAGAGATAAAAAAGACCAATAGAGCTGAAGCTGATATAATAGCTGATATCCAAGTCATTTTAGATAAGGTTAGACCTTATTTAAATAGTGAGGGTGGAGATGTTGCGATGATAGATTATCGCGATGGCTATGTATATCTTAGAATGCTTGGAGCTTGTGTTGGCTGTGGATATATAGATTCAACATTATATGATGGAATAGAAGAATTATTAAAAGAATATGTACCAGAAGTAATTGGTGTTAAAAACGTAGATGATGTAGAAGAAAATTAATGGAGGAGAATGAATATGTTTTTGTCTAATATTGATACAACAGCTAGAAGCTTATATGTTATATTTGTTGCAGTATTAGCTTTAATATTGTCTCAGCTCATTAAATTCGCTTTATCATCATTAAATAGCAATAAATTAAGAAAAGATGTTTTATTATCATTTGGTGGTTTTCCATCAAGTCATACTGCATTTATAACTGCATTATCAGTATCAATTTTAGTATTCCAGCTTCATGAAGGTAAGCTTGATTATACATTTTCTTTAGCATTAGGCTTAGGTGCAATTGTTGTATATGATTCACTAGGTCTAAGATATATAAGAAAAGATCATGATAAAATCTTAGATGAAATATCTAGTGCTGGAGATTTTAGAGAAAATGATTTAATGAAATTTCATTTTGGGATAAGAAAGAAAAGAGATTATACTAGAAATATTTATTATCGTGGCATCATGGCAGGTGTTATTTTAGGTATTATTGTCTCATTATTATGCTGCTTAATAATAATATAGACATTAAGATATTATATATTTCAAGGAGGAAATAAAATGGATTTTAAATTAAATTTAGATGTTTCTATGACTGAAGGCTTTTATGATGAAAAAACATATAATGAAACAAAAAAAGATGTTTTAAATGCTTATAAGGTTTTAAGAGACAAAAATGGAGCAGGAAATGATTTTCTAGGTTGGCTTGATTTACCAATGACATATGATAGAGATGAATTTGCACGTATTCAAAAAGCAGCTGCAAAAATTAAATCTAATTCAGATGTATTATTATCAATTGGTATTGGTGGTTCATATCTTGGTGCAAGATCAGCATATGAAATGCTTAGAAAATATTTTAACCCACAAGGAGTAGAGGTAATCTTTGTTGGTAATCAATTATCTTCAACATATGTATCTGAATTAATGGATTATTTAAAAGATAAGGATTTCTCTATTAATGTTATTTCAAAATCAGGAACTACTACAGAGCCTGCGATTGCATTTAGAATTTTTAAAGATTTCATGGAAAAGAAATATGGTAAAAATAATATTAAAGACCGTATTTTCGCAACAACAGATAAGGCTAAGGGTGCACTTAAAAAGCTTGCAGATGATGAAGGCTTTGAGGAATTTGTTGTGCCTGATGATGTAGGTGGAAGATATTCAGTTTTAACTGCTGTAGGATTACTTCCTATTGCTGCAGCTGGTATTGATATTGATTTAATGATGCAAGGTGCAAAGGATGCATATTTAAAATATTCTAATAATGAATTAGATAAAAATGATGCAATGAAATATGCACTTATAAGAAATGCATTATATAGATCTGGCAAGAAAATAGAAATGCTTATTAATTATGAGCCTAAATTAAATATGTTTTCTGAATGGTGGAAGCAATTATATGGTGAAAGTGAAGGAAAGGATGGCAAAGGTATCTTTGTTGCATCAGCATCATTTTCAACAGACCTTCACTCATTAGGACAAATGATTCAACAAGGCGAAAGAACATTATTTGAAACAGTAATTGAGGTTAAAAATCCTGAAAAGGATGTTACAATTGAAAA
>JAILBI010000174.1 GCA_024681175.1 Acholeplasmatales bacterium | reverse complement strand
ATAATTTTTTATTATTTAAATAAATATCATTAGGCCATTTAATTTTACAATTAATATTAAAATCCTTTAAGGCAGAAATGATTGCAAGAGGAGTAATAATTTGATATAAATTATTTTCTTTAAATAATAATGAAAATATTACATCATCATTACTTTCCCAAACTCTTTGATATCTTCCTCTTCCTTGTGTTTGCTTCTTTGCAATTAAAATAGATTTATCACTATATTCTAATTGCTTTTCTTTAAAATATGTATTAGTTGATGGAATTTCATCAACTAAATATATATGAAAGCCATTATAATCATTTAAATAATTAATTTGCATTATTTCCCTTTATTTGTGATATTGTATCTTCTAAAGATTGTGCATCATTAATAACATAGCATTTTAATTTACGATCAATTCTTTTTAAGAATCCAGATAATGTTTTACCTGGTCCAATTTCAACAAATGTATCTACACCTTGTTCAATTAAATATTTTAATGTATCTTCAAAATATACTGAATTACAAATTTGTTTTTGTAATATGTCATTAATATTATCATCAAGTGGAGTACCTGATACATTATATATAATTGTGTTATTAGGCTTCTTTGGTTGATATTTATCTAATACTTCTCTTAATTTATTTGAAGCATCTTTTAATAATGATGAATGGAAGGCACCAGATACATTTAAGGCTACAACCTTTAATGCACCAGCTTCTTCTAATCTTTTCATTCCTTCATCAACACCTTTATTATCACCTGTGATAACAATTTGTCCTGGACAATTATAATTTGCAATTTCACAAACACCATCGATATCTTTAATAGCTGATAAAATTTTATCTCTATCAAGACCAATTACGGCAGCCATTTTAGTTGTACCTAAAGGTAAGGCATTTTGCATAATGTCACCTCTAAATGAAACAATATCAATTGCTTCATTTAAGTTCCAAGTACCTGCAAAGGTAAGTGCTGTATATTCACCTAATGATAAACCACATGAATAATTAGGTAATATTCCTGCATCCTTTAATTTAGATGCATAAACATATGATGTTAATAACATACATTTTTGAGCATATTTTGTTTGATTTAATATATCTTCAGGGCCATTAAAGCAAATATCTCTAATCTCTTTGAATTGGTCAAAGATTTCTTTTGATGATTCATAATTATCATAAAAATCTTTACCCATTCCTACAGCTTGAGCACCTTGTCCTGCAAATAAGAATGCAATTTTCATTTTATTCTCCTATATTACGATATTTATTATATCTATCATCTAATAATGTATTAGAATCCTTCTTTTGTAATTCTTTAATACGATTATAAAATATATCTTTTAATCCATCATAATAATTCTTATCTGGATTTTTAACACCACCAAGTGGCTCTTTAATGATTTCATCACAAACACCTTTATCATAAAGGTCTTTTGATGTTAATTCCATTAAATTTGCACATTCTTCTGGTGTTTTTGAATTTTTAAATAATATTGTTGAAAAGCCTTCTGGTGATAATACAGAATAAATAGCATTTTCAAACATATATAAATAATCACATACTGATAATGCTAAAGCACCACCAGAACCACCTTCTGATAATACAATAGTAATAATTGGTGTTTTAATTGTAGAAAATTCCATTAAATTTCTAGCAATAGCTTCAGCCTGTCCACGCTCTTCAGCACCCTTACCAGGATATGCACCTGATGTATCAACTATTGTGATAATTGGACGACAAAATTTTTCAGCTTCCTTAGCTAATCTTAATGTTTTTCTATATCCTTCTGGAGATGTCATACCAAAATTTCTATCAATGCTTTCTTTGATATTTCTTCCCTTTGCTTGCGCAAGAATTGTTACAGGCATATCCTTTAAATAGCCGATACCTGAAATAATTGAATGGTCATCGCCAAAATATCTATCACCATGAAGCTCAATAAAGCCTTCAAATAGATTTTCAATTAATGTTTTAGTCTTTAATCTTTCAGGTGATCTTGCGATTAAAACACGATCCCAAGCAGTTAAATTATTATATGTTTTTTCTTTTAATTTTTTTAAAGCTCTAATCTTATCTTTAGCGTCTTTTGAATCAGGATCTAATGATAAAATTTCATTTTCAAGGATAGAAATGGCTTCTTTATTTTTTTCAAAATCACTCATTATTTATAATTATGAAGACGTAAAATTTGACTAATAGTTGTCTTCATATCCTTCCTTTCAACAATTTTATCAATGAATCCTTTATCTAAAACAAATTCAGATTTTTGAAATTCAGGTGGTAATGTTTCTTTAATTGTATTTTCAATAACTCTTTTACCTGCAAAGCCAATTAAAGCATTTGGCTCAGCTAAATTAATATCACCAAGCATTGCAAAAGATGCAGATACACCACCAGTTGTTGGATCTGTTATATATGAAATATATAATTCTTTATTTCTTTGTAAAACCTGTGTTGTTTTTGTAAGCTGGAATAATGAATAAATGCCTTCTTGCATTCTTGCACCACCAGAGCATGTGAAAATAATTAATGGTAAATGCTCTTTATTTGAAAGCTCAACTAATTTAGTTACTCTTTCACCAGTCACACTTCCCATTGAACCCATCATAAAAAATGAATTCATTACACCAACTAAAGCTGAAATACCATCAATTTTACCTTTTGCACAAACAATTGATTCATCACTTTCACCTTGGATTTTAGCTGCATCAAATTTTTCTTTATATTCAGGAAAATCAATATGCTTTTCCTTCATATTTTCAAAAATTAATTCATAGCCCTTATCCATTAAAAGATCTAATCTTTGCTTTGGTTTAAGACGAAAATGATTATTACAATAAGGACAAACAGATAAATTCTTTAATAAATCCTCTTTAATGATTAAATGAGAACAAAATTTACATTGAACCATTAAATCATCAGGAATTGTTTTTTTCTGTTCTTCAGCCTTTGCTTTAACATTTAATTGCTCTAAAACAGTATTAAATTCAGCTAATTCTTCTTTTCTTTTATCGAATGAATCTTGCATTTTTCTCTAACTCCTTCATGAATTTTTCCACAAATGAAGTATCATAATTTCCAAGTACAAAGATTGAATGATGTAATAAAACATATTGGAATTCAACAGTTGTTTTAATTCCTTCAATAATAAGCTCAGCTAATGCTTCTCTCATTTTTCTTATACATTCTAATCTTGTTTTACCAAATACAATTAATTTTAAAATCATTGAATCATAATATGGTGTAATTTCATATCCTGGATATACAGCTGAATCAATTCTAACCCCCATACCACCAGGTAAATTCATAAATGTAATTTTACCAGGTGTAGGTGCAAATCCTCTAGCTGGATCTTCAGCAGTAATACGACATTCCATCGCACAGCCTAATAATTTAATATCTTCTTGCTTATAATTAAGCTTTAGGCCATATGCGATTTTTATCATATTTTTAACAATATCAACATTTGTAATCATTTCTGTTACAGAATGTTCTACCTGTACTCTTGTATTCATTTCCATGAAATAGAAATTTTCATCCTTATCAACTAAAAATTCAATTGTACCAACGCTATCATATTTAACATATTTACAAGCTTTTATTGCTGCATCATATAATTTATTTTTAGTTTCTTGTCTAATACACATACAAGGTGCTTCTTCAAGCATTTTTTGATTTCTTCTTTGCATTGAGCAATTTCTTTCAAATAAATGAATTACATTGCCATATTTATCGCAAAGAAGCTGAACCTCAACGTGTCTTGGATTTAAAATGAATTTTTCAATATATATTTCATCATTAGAAAAGAATCTTTTTGCTTCATCTTTTGCTTCATAATATAAATCTTTAAAATCTTCTTCGTTTTTGACGATTCTAATACCTTTACCGCCACCACCATAAGAAGCTTTAATTAATACTGGAAAGCCAATCTTTTTAGCAATTGAAATTGCTTCATCATATTCAACTGCCTTATGTGATCCTGGAACTACAGGTACACCTGCCTCCATCATCATTTTAATAGCTTCACTTTTGCAGCCCATCTTTTCCATAACATCTGCATTAGGTCCAATGAAGACAAGTCCACATTTTTCAACCATTCTTGCAAATTTTGGATTTTCAGATAAAAAACCAAAGCCTGGATGTATTGCATCACATCCAGTTAAAAGTGCAGTTTGGATAATTCTTTCCATATTCAAATATGAATCAGCTGGCTTAGCACCACCTATACAGATTGCTTCATCAGCTAATTTTTTGTGAAGAGCTTTATCATCTACTTGTGAATAAACGGCAACACTTTTTATGCCCATCTCTTTACAAGCTCTGATGATTCTAACCGCAATTTCTCCACGATTTGCGATAAGAATTTTTTTAAACATAATTAGTCACCTATTACAAATAGATTTTGGCCGTATTCAACCATTTGTCCTTCCTTAACAAGTACCTTTTCAATAATTCCATCTTTATCAGATGTAATTTCATTCATAACCTTCATAGCTTCGATAATACAAAGCTTATCACCACGTTTAACCTTTGAACCAACTCTTACAAATGGATCTGCATTTTCAGATGGTGCTTGATGGAATGTTCCAACAAGTGGTGATGTGATATATGAATCAAGGTCAAGATTTTCTTTACTATGCTCATCTTTAACCTCAATATCCATTTTTTGAGTTTTCTTTTCAGAAACAGTAGATATAGTTTGAGATTGATTATCTCTTCTATCTAATTTAACCTTTAAGCCTTCAACCTCAACTTCCATACAAGTTAATTGTGAAGATTCAAAAATTTTAATAACTTCTTTTAAATCATCAAATTTATTTGCCATTCTTTTCATCTACCTTTCTTTGAACTAAATCAACAACATCTGAAACATAAAATAAATTTTGAATATCTTCAAATTCAATATTAATTTCATAATGTGTTTCAAGCTCAAGTATTAGCTCTACAGCATAAAGACTATCAATGCCTAAATCATCTTTTAATTTAGCATCAAGCTTAATTTTATTTTCATCAACATTTGCAAATTCAATTAAAAGATTTTTAATTTCTTCAAACATTAAATATCTTCTCCCTTCTTTTTCTCACCTTCCCAGAAATTATTCAAAAATACTTTATAAGCACCTTTTGTGAAAGGTGGCTTAATTAAATTAGAATAAGTTTCTTCTGATAATGTGTAATTTAAAGAATATTCTTGACCTGCATTAAAAAATTTAGATTTAAATTTTTCTATTTTTGATTCATTATTAAGCTCCATTAAAGTCATCAATTGAGCTGCAGGAATGAATAAATAATTATTTTTACCACAAATATAATCATATTGCATAATTAATGGCTCATAAATTTTTTCAGCATCAGTATATGCACATGATGTAATAATTATAAATTTTTGATTAGGATTATAATATCTTAATCCATGGAAGCTTTGGCCATCTAGTGGTGCTTCCTGTCCTTTATATGTCATCATCATTGATAACATTCTATCAGTCAATACTTTTAATGTTCCTGGCATACCAAAGAAATATAGTGGATATGAAAGAATGAAAATATCACAATTTAAAATTTTATCCTTAAGCATTGGAATATCATCATTCTTTATAACACAATTTCCTTCAGTTCTTGCCCAACAAGAAAGACAACCAATACAGCTTTTGATGTTTAAATCTGAAATATTTATATATTCAACATCATATTCATTTTTAAAATTTAAACCATCAACAAAGCTTTTTGTAGCCACTAACGTATGGCTTTTTTCTTTCTTAGGTGAGGCATTAAGAACAAGTATCTTCTTCATATTTTTCCTTTATTTATAAATTTGATCCTTATCAACAGATGTAAATGTCATAGTTCCCTTTGCATGAACTACACCATCAACCATTACCTTAGCATTAAATACAGCTAAAGGACCAACAGTTTTTTCTAAATCTACATAGATATCTAATCTATCACCTGGAATAACAGGCTTAGCAAATTTAAAATTATCAACTTTTAAAATTACATAAATTTTATTAGGATTAGATGGATCATCATCAAATACTAATGAGCAAAGCTGAGCACAGCATTCAACAATTAAAACACCTGGCATAATTGGATTATCTGGGAAATGACCCATAAAATATGGTTCATTAATAGATACATTTTTTATGCCATGAGCACTTTTACCAGGCTCTAATTCTAATACCTTTTCAATCATTTGAAATGGTGGACGTTGTTTAATTCTTTTATTGATATCATTAATATTCATCATAATGATAATCCTCCATCTAATGTAATAATTTGACCTGTAATATATGACATTTCATCACTTGCAAGAGCACATACTACATTAGCGATATCTTCACCATTTCCAAATCTTCTTAAAGGTATAACCTTTAAGTATTCAGCTTTCTTTTCATCAGATAATGTATCAATCATATCTGTCTCAATAAATCCAGGTGCAACAGCATTAACTCTAATTCCACGAGAGCCCATTTCCTTTGCAAGAGTTCTTGTAAATTGGTTTACTGCACCCTTTGTAGCACTATATACTGTTTGACCAGGAAGTGAGAATGTACCAGATACACTTGACATGTTAATGATTACACCACTTCTTTTTCTTGCCATTTTAAGTGCAACTTCTTTTGCACAATAGAAATAGCCTTTAACATTTAAATCGAAGCACATATCAAGATTTTCTTTATTTAAGCCAATTAATGGTTCATCTCTAACAATACCAGCATTATTTACTAATAAATCAATTTGCTTATATTTGTCAAAAACTGTTTTTACCATTTCTTTAACTTCATCATAATTAGCAACATTTGCTTTATAAAGCATACCATCGCCACCATTAGATTTAATGATATCTAAAACCTCTTGGGCTTTAGCATCATTTGATGCATAATTTATAACAACTGTATATCCTTTAGTAGCAAGCTTTATAGCACATGCTCTACCGATACCACGAGATGCTCCTGTAACAATACATACTTTCATAAAATCACCTACTATTTTGAAATAATTACGGCTGAATATGAGCCATCATAACCATATGAAATAACTAAAACATTTTTAATGTTTTTAATTTTCTTTGTTGATACTTTATTATCTTTGATGAAATATGTTTCATATTCATTTCCATCAAGTCTAATTAAACCATCAATTAATGAAATCATCGCACCAGCTGCACGAGCTTCACCAACTGTTTTCTTTGTTTCAAATACAGAAATACCAGTTTGGAATACATTTGATAATATCTTTAATTCAACATTATCAACCTCTCGATCACCATTTGCAAATCCTTCTACTGCATCAATATCAGATAAATTTAATTTTGCATCATTTAATGCATTATAAATTGCTGTCTTTAATGCATTTTCAGAACCAGCTAAAGTTCCTTTTTCTACACTCTTATGTGCTAAGCCACAGCCTAAAACATGACCATATACCTTTGCACCACGAGCTTTTGCATCATTATCACGTTCAAGAATCAATGAAATTGCCCCATCAGACAATGCAAATCCTTTGCCATTTTCAAATGGCGCATTAGCTTCATCTCTTACGAAGCCAAGCTTAGAATAAATTTCATTAATGATTTCAATATTTTCATCAATACCAGTAGCCATAATAGCTTTACCAATATTTTTCTTTAATACATCAACACCATAAGATACAGCTTGTAAACCTGCTTGAGCTCCATTTGTAACTGTTACATTATAACCTTTAATACCAGAACAAATTGAAAGATAACCACCTGCAGCATTATAAACTGTGTTAGGAAAATTAAATGCTGAGCCATTTACATTTCCTTTTTCAGTAATATTATCTTGGAAATTTAAGCATGTACCTAAAGCACCAAGAGCTGTACCAACTACAATACCAATTTCTTTTGCAGATTCATCATTCATCTCATAATTAGAATCCTTTAATGCTTGCATACCAGAAATTGCTTGCATCTTACATAAATTATCAAGCTTACGATAGAAAGCTCTCTTTAATCCTACATTATCAAATGAAGCATCTTCATAAGTTGTAGCCACAGAATTTTCTTTTAATTCTTTACCTTCTAATAAAGCTTTTTTATTTGATTCAAAATCAACGCCAAGTGGAGATAATGCACCAATACCTGTGATTGCAATTTTTTCTTCACTTTGTTCAAATTTAGCTTCACCTTTATTTTTCTTTGAGAAAATAATTGAAGCATTATTACCACCGAATGCAAATGAATTTGACATTACAACATCAAAATCTTTCTTTCTTGCTTCATTAGCAATGAAATCAAGCTTACCTTTATTTGCATTAAATGTTTCCATATCAGATTCTTCATAACCAATTGTTGGAGGGCATACACCATCAACTAAAGCTCTAATTGCAAAGCAAGCTTCGATTGCGCCTGCAGCACCTAAGCAGTGACCAACCATTGATTTTGTAGATGAAACTGAAATATTATCATTTTCACCATCAAAAATTGTATGAATTGATAAGAATTCAGCCATATCATTTTTAACTGTACCAGTTCCATGAGCATTGATGTAGCCAATTTGTGATTTTTTAACACCTGCATTTTCAATAGCCCAGTTGATTGCGTTCATTTGTCCTTCGCCATCTTCTCTTGGAGCTGTAATATGATGAGCATCTGATGAAACACCAGATCCTAAAACTTCACAATAAATTTTAGCACCACGCTTTTTAGCACTTTCAAGTGTTTCTAAAATAACACATCCAGCACCTTCACCAAGTGTGATACCTTTCATTTTATTAAATGGTGAGCAAGGATTTTCTGCTAGAGCATGTAATGCTAAAAATCCAGCATATGGAACTGAAGCAAATGAATCAGAACCACCTGCTAAAACAATATTAGCTTTTCCTTCTCTTATTAATGTTGCTCCATATGCAATTGAAATAGTACCAGCTGCACATGCGTTTGCAATATTAGTAATAATACCACCAGCCTTAACATCATTTGCAATATCATTTGCAATAGCTGAAATAGGCATTCTTAAAATATCATCCTTGTCATGATTATTTCTATAATAAGATTCAATAGATACAGCACCACCTACACAAGAACCAAAAATAACTGAAACCTTGTTATCATCTTCAAAATTCTTGCCTAATTTAGCATCATCTAAAGCTTCTCTTGCAGCTTTAATACCAAATTTAGATACTCTATCTAATCCTTCTGTATTAGCAAGTGAATTAATATCATAATTTGTTACCTCACTTGCTAAATTAGCGTAGCAATCTTTAGTATCTACGCTTTTAGTTTCTTTTATTCCTGAAATACCCTTTAAGGCATTTTTAATTGTTTCATCAACATTGCTACCGATAGACGTAATCATACCTAAACCAGTAACAACAATTCTTTGCTTATCGTCAAGCATAAATAATCCTCCTTTTTAAGAAAAATGATTGCAAGCTTTAATAAAGATTGCAATCACAAATACTACTCCTTATGATCTAGGATATACTTTGTTAAAGTGTTAATAGATAAGAAGTGTTCTTTATCAACGCCAGTCATTGAAACGCCAAAGTTTTCATCGATACAAGAGATAAGCTCAATTGAGTCAATTGAATCTAATCCAACACCTTCACCGAAAAGTGGTGTATCATCATCTAATTCGTTTCCGTCAACACCTAGTTCGTCAACCAAGAAATTTTTAAGTGTTTCTTTAATTTCTTTATCAGTCATATTTTTATCCTTTCATAATCCAAATTATTTGATTTATTCAAAACCATAAATATTATATATGCATTATATGAAAAAGTCAAGTAAACTATACTTTTTAAGAACATTATTTAATAATTATTTTATTAAATCCCTAAAAACCTCACTTGCAAGCATAATTCCTGCAGTTGAAGGCACTAAAGAAATTGATCCAGGAGCGTAATTTGAGCCCTTCTTTTCAGCATTAATATCATAAATGATATTGATAGGTCTTTCAGATGAATAGACAACCTTTAAATGATTGATTTTATTTTCTCTTAGCTTCTTTCTAATAATCTTTGATAAAGGGTCATATTCAGTCTTTGAAATATCAGTTATTTTAACAAGTGAAGGATCTATTCTATTACCCATACCCATTGATGAGATAATATTGATATTATTATTGATGCAATAAATAATTAAATTTAATTTAGATTTTACAGAATCAATTGCATCAATTACATAATCATATTTAGAAAAATCAATTTTATCTTTAGTATTTTCATCATAAAACATTGTATATTTTTTAACTATACAATCTTTATTAATTTCTTTAATTCTTTCTTCAAATAAATCAGTTTTATATTTACCAATAGTACTATTTAAAGCTATAATTTGTCTATTTAAATTAGTATTTGATACAGTATCATTATCAACTATATCTATTTTACCTACACCAAGACGTGCAATCATTTCAACTGCATAACCACCAACACCACCAAGGCCAAAGACAATAATGTGGCTATTTTTTAATTTATTGAAATTATCTTGTCCTATTAACATTATTTCACGATTAAAATTATCAAAATTATTCATATATACCTATGTATGGATTTCCTTTTTCTTTTTTATTATAAATATTTTTTAAAAATATAATTACTGCATCTTTTTTATATATTTTATTTTTATGACTTAATAAAACATATTCATACTTAAATTCTTCTAATGTTTTTATCTCATCATATAATAATGATACATTATATCC
>JAILBI010000165.1 GCA_024681175.1 Acholeplasmatales bacterium | reverse complement strand
TTTATCTGTAGTAGCTAAAATAAAATCTATAGATACTTTAAAATATTCAGATATTTTTATTAATAATTTTGTTGAAAAATCTCTTTTCTCAAGCTCATAATAGCCTATATTATTAGAAGTAGTTTCTAATATGTTAGCTAAGTCTTTTTGAGTTAGATGAAATTCTTTTCTAATTTTAGCTAAATTATTCATAATAATTCTCCTTTAAAAGACATTAAATATTATACTACATATATACAAAAAAACTAAATAATAAAGAAAACTTGAAATAAAAAATTAAAAGATATAAAATAATAAATAGAAATGTTGTAAGCGTTTCAAAGGTGGTTGAAAGGAGTATTAGTTTTTTTCATGAAAGGAAAAGTAAAATGGTTTAATCCTGAAAAAGGATACGGCTTTATCGTTTCAGAAGACGGCAAGGATGTATTTGTACATTACAGCTCAATTGTTTCAGAAGGTTATAAAACACTTGATGAAAATGAAGAAGTTACTTTCGATGTTGAAGATGGCGAAAGAGGACCTCTTGCAAAGAATGTTGTTAGAAGCAATGCTAAAGCAGAAAAGGAAGCAGCTTAATTTTTGATATAAAGCGAACTTTTAAGGAACGGATTTCGTTCCTTTTTTCTTGAATATTATGGTTAAGGATATAAATAAATTATTAATAAGCTTATCTAATTCAAAATTTAGAGGTTCATTTCATTTAAATGATAATATGAAAAAATATGTATTAGATAAGGGCTTAGATAAAATTAAAGAGGATGGCTTATTTTTTATTAATACTAGATTAAAAGATAAGAATCCTAAAAATGATGGAAAACAAACTCCTACAAAAAGAAATTCTCATCCTATTTTTATTGCCCAGCATGCAACAGGCTGCTGCTGTAGAGGATGTCTTGAAAGAATTCATAACATACCTAAAGGAATAGAACTAGATGATAATCAAATAAATTACATTTTAAATGTTTTAATGACTTGGATAGAAAAAGAATTGAACAAAAATATCTAGTTTTAAAAAATATTAAAAAAATATTAGATGAATTTAACAAAAAAGTCAAAAATCCTAGTAAAATAAAGGGTTTTTTGACTTTTTATTTTATTTAAAAAATCATTTGCTAAACATTGAATATTAATTATAAAAGTTATATAATATTTAAGCGAATGTTATATAAACATTAGGAGGAACAAAATGAGCAAAAAAGTATTAAAGAGAATGGCCGTTGACGGAAACTATGCTGCTGCATATTCTGCATACGCCTTCACTGAAGTTGCCGGTATTTATCCTATTACACCATCATCTCCGATGGCTGAATATGTTGATGAATGGGCATCAAACGGACAAAAGAATATATTTGATATGCCCGTAAAAGTTGTTGAAATGGAGTCTGAAGCTGGTGCTGCTGGAACTGTACATGGTTCTTTACAAGCAGGTGCACTTACAACTACATTTACAGCATCACAGGGATTATTATTAAAGATTCCTAATATGTATAAAATTGCTGGTGAAAATTTACCAGGTGTTATTCACGTTGCAGCACGTGCTTTAGCTGCACAATCATTATCAATCTTTGGTGACCACCAAGATGTTATGGCTGCAAGACAAACTGGTTTTGCAATGCTATGCTCTGACTCAGTTCAAGAAGCATTAGACCTTGCTGCAGTTGCACATTTATCTGCAATTAAGTCAAGCATTCCATTCTTACATTTCTTTGATGGTTTCAGAACTTCTCATGAGGTTAACACTATTTATCCAATTGATTATAAGTTCTTCGACAAGATTGTTGATAAGGATGCTATTGCTAATTTCAGAGCAAATGCATTAAATCCAGCTCATCCAAAGACTGCTGGTACAGCACAAAATGATGACGTATATTTCCAAACAAGAGAATTACAAGCTCAACAATATGAAAAGCTTTATCCAATTGTTGCAAAATATATGAAGGCAATTTCTAAGGAAACTGGCCGTAAATATGAACCATATCAATATTATGGAAATCCAAATGCAACAAGAGTTATCATTGCTATGGGTTCAGTTAACCAATGTGCACAAGAAGTTGTTGACTATTTAGTTAACAAGAAGAATGAACGTGTTGGTTTACTTCAAGTTCACCTATACAGACCATTTGTTGCAAAAGAATTCTTAAAAGCTTTACCAAAGAGCGTTAAGAAAATTGCAGTATTAGACAGAACTATTGAACAAGGCGCTTTATATGAACCTCTTGCATTAGATGTTCAAGCTGCATTCAATGGTGTTGCAAATGCTCCAAAGATTGTTGCTGGTCGTTATGGTTTATCTTCAAAGGATACAACTCCAGAATTAATCAATGCAGTATTTGAAAACTTAAAGAAGCAAAATCCAAAGGATCATTTCACTTTAGGTATCAATGATGATATTAAGCATTCTAACCTTGAACCAACTGCTTCAATCGATGTTGCAGATCCAACTACTACAGAATTATTATTCTTCGGTTTAGGTGGAGATGGTATCGTAGGTGCTTGTAAGAATATTTCTAAGATCATTGGTGACTATACTGAATTCTATTCTCAATCATATGCTGCATACGATTCAAAGAAATCAGGTGGTTCTACAAGATTACACCTTCGTTTCTCAAAGAATCCAATTCGTTCAACATATTTAGTTAACACACCTCACTTCGTTGCATGCTCACTTGATGCATACCTTGATACATTTGATATGATCGATGGTTTACGTGATGGTGGTACATTCTTACTTAATACAGCAGTAGATGCAGATCATATTGCTGATAGACTTCCTAATAAATATAAGAGACTTCTTGCTCAAAAGCATGCTAAGTTCTACATTATCGATGCAAATAAAGCTGCTAAGGAATGTGGCTTCCGTCCAGGCCTTGGTGCTAATACTATTATCCAATCAGCTTTCTTCAAGCTTAACCAACAAATTATGGACTTCGAAGAAGCTAAGCAACACATGAAGGAATTCGCAACTAAGACTTACTTAAAGAAGGGTCAAGAAGTTGTTGACCAAAACCATAACGCTATCGATATGGGTGGTACAAGACTTGTTGAAGTTAAGGTTGATCCAGCATGGGCTAAGCTTACTGATGAAGTTAAGAAAGTTGATATGTCTCGTCCAGCATTCGTTAGAGAAATCGCTGACGTTATCAACTCTATTAAGGGTGATTCATTACCATTATCAGTATTCGCTAAGCACAATATGGGTAATGCAATGCCAGCTAGCGTAGCTTCATATGAAAAGCGTGGTGTTGCTTCAGCAGTACCTCTATGGCAAAGTGAAAACTGTATCGGATGTAACTCATGTGCATTCTCATGTCCACATGCTTGTATCCGTCCATTCTTAGCAACTGAAGAAGAAGCTAAGAACGCACCAGAAGGCGCACAATTCAAAGATTTAAAACAATATGCTGGTTATAAATATCATTTATCAATCTCTACTCTTGATTGTACAGGTTGTGGTGTATGTTTAACAGTATGTCCAGTTAATAACAAGAATGCTGAAGATAAGACTAAGCAACCACTTGTTGCACATTCTATGGCTAAATCTAGAGCTGCTAAGGAAGAAGTTGTTGCTCAATACTTCCTTGACAATGTTCCATATAGAGCTGATGTTGCAACTAAGAATGGTGCTACTATTACAGCAGGTTCATTACAATTCAAGAAGCCTATGTTTGAATTCTCTGGCGCATGCGGAGGATGTGGTGAAACTCCATATGTAAAGACTATGGCTACATTATTTGGTGATAGAATGATTGCTGCAAACGCAACAGGATGTTCATCAATTTATTCTGGTTCTTATCCATCAAGCCCATACACAGTTGATGCTGATGGTAGAGGTCCAGCTTGGGCTAACTCATTATTCGAAGACAATGCTGAATTCGGCTTCGGTATGAGAATGGGTGTTGAAACTTTAAGAGACAGATTACAAAACGTTATGGCTGTTAATGAAGATAAGATGCCTGAAGAAGCTAAAGCATTATGCCAAGCTTGGAGAGAAAATAGAAAGTCTGGTCCTAAGACTAAGGAACTTGCTCCAAAGATTGTTGCTGCAATGGAAAAGATCGACGCTCCATACGCAAAAGAAATCCTTTCATTAAAGGATTACCTTGTTAAGATGTCTCAATGGATCATCGGTGGTGACGGTTGGTCATATGATATCGGCTATGGTGGATTAGACCACGTATTAGCTAATAAAGAAGATGTAAATGTATTAATCCTTGATACAGAGGTTTACTCTAACACAGGTGGACAAGCTTCTAAGTCATCAAGAATTGGTGCAATTGCTAAATTCGCTGCAGCTGGTAAAGCTACAAGCAAGAAGGATATGGCAGCTATTGCTATGACTTATGGTCATATTTATGTTGCATGTGTATGCCATGGTTATAACCAAAACCAAGTTGTTAAGGCAATGAGAGAAGCTGAAGCATTTGACGGTCCATCACTAGTTATCTGCTACGCTCCATGTATTGCACATAACATTAAGAAAGGCTTATTCATGTCACAAAATGAAGCTAAATTAGCTACAGAATGTGGATATTGGCCAACATTCAGATATAATCCAGACCTATTAAAGGAAGGCAAGAACCCATTCATTATGGATTCTAAGGAACCAGATTGGTCTAAATATCATGACTTCTTAATGAACGAAGGACGTTATGTTCAATTAACTAAGAAGAATCCTGAAAAGGCTGAAGAATTATTCCAGACAAACCTTGAAGATGCTCAAAGACGTTATGCTCGTTATAAAGAACTTGCAGATAAGGATTTTTCAAATAAGTAATTAAAAAATTAGGGTGATAGCTTTGCTATCATCCTTTTTTATTTGAGAATTATTTTAATTTTTGTTATAATTTTTTAGGTGTTTAATATGGATAATGAAATAAAAAAAGAATTAATGTTTTCAATGAATGATTTAGCTACATATTTTATTAAATTAAGAAATAAGCTATGTACACCATATGGTCTTAGTGTTCCTGAGACTGAAATAGTATTTGATTTATATCAATTTGGCTCATCAAAGGTTACTGATATATGTGAAAGATTAAATAGATCTACAAATATTATTTCACCATCAATATCATCTCTTGAAAAGAAAAAAATTGTATCAAAAAATAAAAATTTAAAAGATAAAAGAATTACATTAATTAATTTAACTGATTCTGGTTTAAAATTAATTCATGAAATTTTAACTGATGTATCTGATTATTATAGTTTATTTTTATCTCATTATAATAATGATGAATTAAAACAAATTCTTGATTTAGTTAATAAAGCATCAAAGGAGGTAAAAGAATGAAATATTTAGTAATATCAGATATACATGGTGGTATTCAAGGTGCAGGATTAATTTCATCTTTATACGATAGTGTAGATAAAATATTAATTTTAGGTGATATTTTATATCATGGACCAAGAAACGACCTACCAGAGGATTATGCACCTAAAAGTGTTATATCAATTTTAAATCCATTAAAGGATAAAATTATCGCAATCAAAGGTAATTGTGAAGCTGAAGTAGACCAAATGGTTCTAGATTTTAAAATAGAGGATTATGTTGATATGGATATAAATGGCTACAATGCTCATCTTGAGCATGGTCACCATATAGATTTATATCATGGTAATGCAAATTTAATTTTACAGGGTCATACGCATATTCCAGTCCTTGAAAAAATCAATGATGTAATATATTTAAACCCAGGCTCAATTACCCTTCCAAAGGGTGGAAATCCTAAAACATATGCCATAATAGATGAAAAAAATATCTATTTATATGATTTTTCTTCAAAATTATTAAAAAAAATTTAAAATTTTTTTAAAAAACCTCCTCATATATAAGTGAGGGGGTTTTATTATGAAGAAAAAAGAAATCATAATTATATCTATTTTAATTATCTCAATTATCTCAATTATTTTTATTCCAAAGCTATTTAAAGAAAAAGAAAATAAAAATAATAATAAAATTAATGATAATAATTTAATTAACATAACCATTGAAGGAGAAATAAATTATCCATCAAAGGAAGAAAATGAATTTTATGTTAATTATA
>JAILBI010000156.1 GCA_024681175.1 Acholeplasmatales bacterium | reverse complement strand
CATAATTATAAAATTTATCAAGATATTCTTTAGATTCTTTTATTTCTTTTTTCTCTTCATAAATAGCTAATAATGATTTTAATTCATTATAACTTTCAGAAGTTTTAGTCATTAGTTGTTCTAATTTGTCATCAAATATTTTAATATTTTCATAATCTCTATCAATTAATTTTTTAATTACATCTAAAGATTTATCTAATTCATTTCTATTACCCAATCTAATAATTGGGAATAATACTTTACCATATTTACATTCAAATTTAAATTTCTTCAAAATATCATCGATTGGATGATTATTATTAGAACAAATTAAACATGTTTCATCATTTAAAAATGATGATAAAACAACATTCATTAATGTAGTAGTTTTACCTGTTCCAGGAGGACCTTGAACATATGTTACAGGATTTTTCATAGCATTATAAACTACTCTTACTTGGTCTATATCTGCCTTATTATCCATTAAAACAATATTAGGCTCAGCTTTACCTCTATTTCTTTTAGATAATTCTCCAAAGAATGCTTTTAAAGGAAGCTCTAATGTCCCATTTTTATGCTTTTCTACTATACTTTCATAAACAGTATCATATTCAAAATTAATGTCTCTTGAAATTAACATTAATAATGGATTCTCATCTAATTTTTCAACACTCCTTAAATTTTCTCTTAATAATTCTCTAGCATCTTCATAATTAGAATGTAAAAAAGAAATAAATTCATCAGGATTTATAGTTAAATAAGATGATAAAGAAAACTTATTTTCACCAATTAAAAAAGTTTTATTAATAACTAATTCATCTTTTATTATTAATGATTTAGATTTAACATCTAACGAAAGAGGATAATAAGCGACAATATATTCTTTTCCTCTATCATAAATAGCTAATTTATTGATTGCAAGTTGAGAATATTTATTAGTTCTTTCTATATCTTCATTTCTATAAATATCTCTTGCGATTATTTCGAATTGTCTTTCATTTAAAGTAATCTTTTTATTAGCTAATAAAACTTTAGTATCTAATCCTTCTACATTAGCATAATCATTTTGATAAGGATCAACATCTAGTTTTTTAGCTTCACTATAATATTCTAATATTTTATCATTAAAATTATCATATTCCAACCATGATAATTTTGATATGTTTTTTTCGATTTTTTCAATTAATGAACTATTATGAGTGTAATATGTTCCATCAACAACACTAGCTTTTTTTATATTATTAAAATAGATATATTTATTATCTAAAATATCATTATTTTTGAAAACATTAAAAATATCAACAGTCAACTTTTGACTATCGATATCAATATCTAAAATAGCACACCAAAAAGATGTTTCTTGTTTATCTTTATTAACATAGTCTATACTAAGCCATTTATTTTCTTTAATTGACTTAGATATCATTTTTCCTATACTATATTTCATAAACGTACCCTCTATTGAGAAAATTATATCATAAAAAATATACTTTATGATAGTTTTGTCCATATTTTTTCTCAATATGAATAAAAAATAGCCTAAAGTTATTTATTATAACATTAGGCTTATATTATTTAAGCAAACAATATTGCTACAAGAGCCATCATTTCATTATGAGATATAAATCCATCTATCTCATATAAATAATTGCCACAATATTCTTTTATTCTATTTCCTACTACTTCGGCAATATAATTACCACAATATCTTTTAACATATCTTCCATCGAATTCTAATAGATAATTACCACAATACTGTTTTATTCTATTTCCATCAAATTCATATAAATAGTTTCCACAATATCTTTTTAATCTATTACCAGATATTTCATATAAGTAATTACCACAATACTCTTTTATTCTATCTCCTGATATTTCAAGTAAGTAGTTACCACAATATCTTTTTAATCTAGCCATATGAATACACCTCTTTTATTTATTTTAACATATTAGTAAATATAATTTAAAGTAAAAAAGCCTTAGAATCAATGTCCTAAGGCTTGAATTATTAAGATGGTGAACCATATGCAATGGTATGCGAACACCTATATGTTTGCAAAGAATACTTTTATATCAAAAATAGGTTAACACTATCTCAATAAAAAATCGAAGCATGGGTATCCAATTTCTCGGAACTACGAGTTGGTGCCGTCAAATTGACGCCCACTCTTATCCTGTTTGCGTTTTTGACATGATTTCATTAAAATAATGACATTTATTACTTGATTTCGTATTTATAAGTTTTAATTCATATGCATCATAATCTATATATTTATCATCTGTATTAATAACATCATTATTCAGCCAATTGCCATTTTTGGTGGTGGTAGAGCAATTGAACAACCGTCTCAACGTGTGTCTTTGAAACCCACAGAAAAGATATCACTTCTTTTAATTGAAGGTTTAATCTACTAAACATAGATTTAATCTATTTATCAGTTCTTCTTTGTTAAAATTTCTTCCTATAAACACTATTTGATTAATTCTATCTTGATATATAGGATCCCAGTCATCTAAAACTTCTGGATAATTTTTAAATACTTCTTCTTGTTCTTCTTTTGAGAATGATCCTAACCACTGTCCTGTCTTTGTGATTGTCATCTCTCCACCAGCAAATTCTAATAATCCTACATTTGATGGTGCTTCTTTAAACCATAAATAGCCTTTAGCTCTTATGATATCTTCGGGAAAATCTTTTTCTAGATATGCCTCGAATTTAATTCTATCAAATGGCCTTCTTGATTCAAAAACAAATGATGTTATTCCATAATCAGGATTCTCTTCATCCATTTTTTCTTCTCTTTCTAAGGCTTTTGAAATTGCTGAAGACTCCATTAATTTATCAAAATCTAACTTCTTACCACTGAATAGCTTTTTAAAGCTTACATTAGAATTAGTTGTTTTAATAATATTAGCTTCAGGCTGAAGCTTTTTAATTAATTCATAAACTTTATCTTGTTTTTCATTGTCTAATAAATCACATTTATTCATTACAATAGTATTACAAAACTCTATTTGGTCCATTATTAAATTGATTATATCAGGATTATCATTTTCATCATAAGATAAGATTTCATCATAATATTTATTGTATACATAATTTGAATCTACTACAGTTACTATATCTGATAAATAACATTTTGTTTTTATAAATTCTTGGTATTGTAAAAATCCATTAGCTATATTAGCCGGATTTGAAACACCACTAGATTCTACTATTATTCTTTCTATTTCTTTATTAGATGATAATTCATCTATTTGTTTCATAAATTCATCTTGTAATGTACAACAAATACATCCGTTTGATAATTCAACCATCTTCATATCTTGCTTCTTAAGATTATCTTTATTTTTCAATAATCTAGCATCTATATTAACACTACCTAAATCATTAACAATTAAAGCAATATGTGAATTATCTTCTTTCAATAAATTATTTAGTAGTGTTGTCTTTCCACTTCCTAAATATCCTGTAATCATATAAACTGGTACTTTTCTCATTAATATCTTTTTTACTTCTTTCTTCTAATTTGAGAATATGTCTCAAATTGATTATACAAGTTAAAAAGAAAATGTCAACATAAAATTGAGAACAAGTCTTAATTTTTAATTGCTTTACACTCTTTACATATTCCATATAGAACTACTCTTGAAGGGTCAACATCAAATTCATGTTCTAAATTTATATGTTTTATTAATACATTTACCTCATCACAATTTAAATGTATTAATTTACCACATTTTTCACATATAAGATGGAAGTGATTTGTATTATTCATATCACATATCTGATAACATATAGGATTTTTATCATCTACAATTATCTTTTTTACTTTCCCTTCATTTGTAAGCGAATCTAATGTTCTATACAAAGTAGCTCTAGAAATATCTAATTTGTTTTTAATTATTACTTTTTGTAATTCTTCAGCAGTCATATGTTTATTCTTATTATTTAATAATATATTAAATATCATATCTCTTTGTTTTGTTTTATATGTCATATGTTTAATCCTTACCTTTAATTCTATGCATTAATTATATCATATAAAAACAATCATATAAAATGAAAATATGGATGGTGTATCAGGTACTTCTAAAAATGGTAAAAAGCACTTCTATTACAAATGTTTTAAGAAAACTAGAGATACACATTCTTGTTGCACAAAACCAATACCAAAAGAATTTATTGAAAAATTTGTATTTGATTCTATCATTGAAAAGCTAAATGATGAAAAAGTATTTGAGATGATAGCAATTAAAACAGCCGAAGCTATAAATAAGGAAGCTCAAGATGATTTACAATCTAAGGCACTAGCAAAAGAAATTAAATCTATAGAAAAGAAATTAGATAATTTCACTAATGCTATTGCTAATGGTATTTATAATGCTAATACTCAAAAGGCTATGTTAGAACTTATAGAAAGAAAAGAAAAAATCCAAACCGAACTAGC
>JAILBI010000149.1 GCA_024681175.1 Acholeplasmatales bacterium | reverse complement strand
AATAATTATATATGATTATTTATTAAAAATATATGAATTATTAAATAAAAATATCCAAAGATTTTATTTCTTTGGATATTAATTATTTATTTATTTTTATGAAAAAAATTATATTTTGCTTTTGCAAATTTATCAAATATTCCTGTTACATATAATATAGCTAAAATGATTGCACCAAAGGCTGTACCAAAGCAAAATCCTTTAATGAAATTTGCTACATGCTGATTTTCAATTCCAATTTCTTCAATAATAACACCTGTAACTAAAATGACTGCGGCATAAATTAATATTACAAGAGTAATAATTGATGTTCTTTTTAATCTTGCCTTATTATAAGCTGACACATCCTTTGATAATTCTTTTTCTTCTAAATTCATTTTGTCTTCCTTCCTTTTACCATTTAATATTTCACGAAGGTCAACCTCAAAATAATCAGCTAAATCAATTAATATATCTATATCTGGTAAATTGGCGCCTGTTTCCCATCTAGATACTGTTCTTCTTGAGACATAAAATTTGTCTGCAAGATCCTCTTGTGTGATATTTTTTTCTTTTCTTAATTCTTGAATAAATTTGCCGATTTTTGTAAGTTCCATATTACCCTCCATGCAGCTTCATAATAATTAAATAATAAAAAGAAATAAAGGACATGGTATGTCACAAATAATAATTTTATATAATGAGACATACGATGTCCTTAATATTTATTCTTTTTTTATTGGTTCAGTTTTATATTGAGATAATAAATTTTCTGATGCATGTGTTACAGGCAATGTAAAAAATATGCCCTGTGCTTCAGATGTGTGTCCTGCCTTATCATATAATTTTTCTAAGATAGGCTTTACAAATTCTTCTTTAACTAATATTAAAATAATTTCTTTTTCAGGATGAACATCAAGTCCATATAATTTTATTGCTTCATCTGTAACAGAGCCATTAGCAGGAATAATTGTTCCTCCTCTTGCACCATTATCTTTAGCAATACTTACAACTAAATCTGCATAGCCTGAAGATACAACTGCAACTATATTATATAATTTAATATCCATATCATTTACCTCCATTAGTTAAAGCCATGTAGCTTGATACACCAATAATACTATCAAGTGGGATAGTATATACCATTGAGACTTTATCTTTAAATTTTGCAAATCTATCTTCAAGTCTAAATATAGCATCCTTAACATTATCTTCCTTTATAATACAAAACATTATTCTTCTATCATATTCATTTTCTAAAGAACCCTTGGCAACAGTTGATAAATATGCAGTAACATCATATTTTTCAAGTACATCGCCAATTATTTCTTTTTTACCTCTAGGTAAGGCAATAACCATTAAATATAATTTTGTTAAATTAGTATTTTTCTTCATATTAATCACCAAAAGAGATAATAATTTTATCTTCTTCCTTTAATACCTTCTTAATTTCTTTTGCTTTTCTTCTATTATTATTAAATACTGAAATTACACCTAGAATTTCAATTGATAATAATGGACTTAAAGCAACAAGTGAAACAATACCAAAGCCAAATGATAATATTTCATTTGCACTATATTCAAATCCTGCACATAATCCTAATGCAAGTGGTAATATAAAGCTTGATGTTAAAGGTCCTGATGCAACTCCACCTGCATCAAAGGCAATTGCAGTATATATTTTCGGAATAAAGAAAGATAATATAAAGCATAATACATAGCCTGGAATAATAATATATAAAATAGTAAATTTAAATATTATTCTAGTTAAAGCAAGTGATATTGCTAAACCTACGCCAATAGCAAGTGCAATTAATAAATTTCTTCTTTTAACAAGTCCATTAGTCATTTCTTCAACCTGTGAAATTAAAATCTTTATTGCAGGTTCTGCTAAAACTGTTAATGCTCCAATTACAAATGCAATTAATACAACAACAATTGTTTTAGAATCAGATAATTCTTTACCAATTTTAAATCCAACTCCAATATATATTGAATCTACTGCAGCTAAGAATAACACTAAACCAAAATATGCAAATAATAAGCCATATACCATTTTTAATATTTTCTTTTTATCTGAATGTAAAAATATTAAATCAATTACGAAATAACAAATAAATAATAGACCAATTGATAATCCTACTTCTTTAATTTTCTCCCATACTGCTTCCATATAAGAAATAAAGAAATTATTACTTACTTCATAATTGACTTGACTATATTCAATTGTTTTATTTGTAGTAAGTGACAAAATAAGTAGCATTATTACTGGTCCTATAGATGAAAATGCAATAAAGCCAAATGATGCATCCTTCTCACTTTTTTGAGCTAAAACTGATGCAACACCTGCACCAAGAGCCATTAAAAATGGAACTGTCATTGGTCCTGTTGTAACTCCACCTGAGTCAAAACATAAGGCAACCATGTTTTCTTTTCCATCATTTACAAGTAAGCAAAGTAATGAAAAGCCAACTAAATATAATACACTTAATATTCTAATTAAATTTATTTTTTTAATTATTTTTAAAATAGCTAAAACTAAAAATACACCAACTGATATACCAACTGATATTATTAATAATGGTTTTGAAAATACAGATTTAGTTTGAGATGCAAGGACAGCTAAATCTGGTTCAGCAATTGTAATAAAAAAACCAAATAATAATACTACAATTAATAAAATCCAAACCTTACCTTGTTTAGTTAGTCCTTTACCTACCATTTTACCAATAGGTGTCATGGCTCTATCTGCGCCATAATTAAACAATGAAATACCTAAAATAACTAAAATTGTTGCTAAAGAAAATGATAAAATTTCAAATCCTGTTAAAGATATTATTTTAATTAAACATAAAAATAATACTAATAAATAGATAGGTAAAACAGAAAATGAAGATTTTTTTATTTCATTTAAAATATCTTTTATCATTTTTACACCTCAATATATATTATAAAAGATTATTTTTAAAAAAGAATAAAATTTATACGTTTTCATATAAAATTTTTATTATATAATAAAAAAGAGGTATAAATATGAATGAATTAAGAAATGCTCATGGCTTAAATGAA
>JAILBI010000132.1 GCA_024681175.1 Acholeplasmatales bacterium | reverse complement strand
ACTTCATCATCTCACCAACGTTGTTCTATTATTGAAGTAATGGGAAGACATTGTGGAGATTTAGCTTTATATTCTGGTTTATGCTGTGGTGCTGAATATATTATCACAGCTGAGACAGGACTTGATGAAGAAAAACTTCTTGAAAGCTTAAAAGAAAATAGACTTAATGGAAGAAAGCATGCAATCGTAGTAATATCAGAAAATTTAACTGATGTATATCAGCTTGCAAAAAGAGTTGAAGCATTTTCTGGCTATGAATGTAGAGCGACAATCCTTGGCTATATTCAACGTGGAGGAACACCTACACCTGAGGATCGTCTTTTAGCTGCAAGACTTGGTAAATATGCGGTAGACCTTCTACATGAAGATATATCAGGCGTTTGCGTAGGCTTATTTGAAAACAAAGTAAAATATACGCCTTTTGAGGATGCATTAACAATGCAGGCAAGAGGAAATGAAGAATTGAATAATCTTGTTAAAAAGATTTCATAAAAATATGGAGGGATAATAATTATGAAAAAGACTAAAGTAGTATGTACAATTGGACCAGCTTCTGAACAGAAGGATTGTCTTGAAAAGTTAATCGGAACTGCAGGCATGAATGTAATGAGAATGAACTTATCTCATGGTGATCATGTTGAACAAGGATTCCGTATTAGAAATGTTAAAGCATTAAATGCTGAAAAGGGCTGGAACGTTGGTATGGCTCTTGATACAAAGGGACCAGAAATTAGAACTGGTTATTTAAAGAATGATGAACCAGTTATGATTCATACTGGCGATATTATCCGTATCACTATGGATTATTCATATCTTGGAGATGCTCAAAAAGTAGCTATCTCATATTCAGGATTATATGATGATATCGATGTTGGTGGACGTATCTTAATTGAAGATGGTTTATTAACATTAAAGGTTATTGAAAAGGATGCTGCAAATAGAGAATTAGTTTGTGAAGCACAAAATGATCGTAAATTAAAGAATAAGAGAAACTGTAATGTTCCTGGCGTTATTTTAAATATGCCATTCGTATCTGAAAAAGATAAGAGCGATATCGAATTCGCATGTGAACAAGATCTTGATTTCGTATTCGCATCATTCGTTCGTCGTCCAGATGATATTAAGCAATTAAGAGATTTACTTGCTGCAAACAATAACACTCATATCAAAATCATTTCTAAGATTGAAAACCAAGAAGGCGTTAAGAATATGAAAGAAATCATTGCATTATCTGATGGTGTAATGGTTGCAAGAGGAGACCTTGGTGTTGACGTTGAAGCATGGGATTTACCAGAAATTCAAAAGCAAATGATTTATTATGCACAATCACAAGGTAAGATTGTTATTACAGCTACACAAATGTTAGATTCAATGCAACAAAACCCTCGTCCTACAAGAGCTGAGGTTACAGACGTTCACAATGCAGTATTAGATGGTACTTGTGCAACAATGTTATCAGGTGAATCTGCACAAGGTGATTATCCATTTGAAGCTGTATCTTATATGTCAAAGATTGATGAAAAAGCAGAAGATTTCATTGATCATGATTTAATGATTGAAAATGTTAAATATGGCAAAGAAAATCAAAATGAAAATGATGCAATCGGTTTAGCTGCAGCAGATATCGCAAATGTATTTGAAATTAAAGCAATCGTTGCAGAAGGTGATTTAGAGCTTGCTTTAGCATTATCTCAATATCGTCCTGCTACAGACATTTTCTATGCAGTAAAGACAAATCAAGATGCAAGAACATTAGCTATCGTTTGGGGTGTTAATGCTGTTGTTGGTACAATTGATGATGCATATAAAGCTGCAAAGAAGGCTTTAGGCTTCACTAAAGATGACAAGATCATCAAAGTTGTTGCTGGCAAATTAGATTTAGTTGACGCTGAATAATAAATAAAAAAATTCTCCATCTTTGGAGAATTTTTTATTTTTAATTATTTTGTAATTATTTCTCTTTTGTTCTATGTTATAATATTTTTAAATCGAGGTAAAAACTATGAACTATGAAGATATGTTTTTATATGTAAGAAATATTTTAGAAGAAAATAATGCAATAAAATCTCCTAAGCCTCATCAACAATTTAGAGATAGATATATGCATACAAGAAGAGTGTATGAATGGGGAAGAAGATTATTAGGAGATTATGATGATTTAGATAAGGATGTTATTTTTACATCAATTATTTTCCACGATTCTGGTTATGCTTATGGTCAAAAGGACCATCCAATTAATTCTAATAAAATATTTTTAGAATACGCTAAGAAAAATAATTTTGATAAAGATTTTATTGATGAAGTATCATATATTATTTTAAATCATTCTGAAAAAGAATTATTAAAGACAACAGATAATCATAATTTTATTATTATGATGGAAGCTGACCTTTTAGATGAGGAAGGAGCTCTTGGTATTTTATGGGATTTATTAAGTGCTGGCTACAATGAAACTCCATCTTATTATTCAGCTTTAGATGAATTAAATAAGCATTCAGCTCATATTTTATCTCAAGATTTTATGGTATCTAAAACTGCAAAATTTTATTGGAATAATAAAAAGAGATTAGTTTTAGAATTTATTGAATCAATTAATGATGATTTATTTATATAGTAGGTTTATATGATTGTTAATATTATTGGTGCAGGCCTTGCAGGAAGCGAGGCTGCTTATTATTTATTAAAAAAAGGATATGAAGTAAATTTATATGAAATGAGACCAGAAAAGTCTACTGGGGCTCATAAAACAGAAAAATTTGCAGAGCTTGTTTGTTCAAATTCTTTAAGAAGTAATTCAATTGAAAATGCCTGTGGCATTTTAAAAAGAGAAATGGAAGAATTTGATTCAATTGTAATTAAATCAGCAAATATTAATAAGGTTGAAGCAGGTGGCGCACTTGCGGTAGATAGAGAAGGATTTTCTCAATATATTACTGATGAATTATTAAAATTCCCTAATTTACATATTATTAAAGGTGAGGTTACTAAATTAGATTTAGAAAATCCTTTAATAATTGCATCAGGACCTTTAACATCTGATAATTTATCAAATGAAATAAAAAAGACCTTTGGATTTGATGATTTTTATTTTTATGATGCCCAAGCTCCTATTATTTATGCAGATTCAATTAATTATGATATTGCATATTTGAAAAGTAGATATGATAAAGGAGAAGCATCATATTATAATTGTCCTTTTACTAAAGAAGATTTTGATAAATTTTATAATGAATTAATTAACGCAGAGTGCTTAGGTGTCGAAGATCCTAAGGTATTTGAAGGCTGTATGCCAATTGAGGTTATGGCAAAGCGTGGACCAGATACATTAAGATTTGGGCCTATGAAGCCTGTAGGATTAAGAAGACCTGATGGAACTGCACCATATGCCGTAGTTCAATTAAGGCAGGATGATGCAGCTAAAAGTATGTATAATTTAGTTGGATTTCAAACACATTTAATGTTTCCTGAGCAGGATCGTGTATTTAGACTTATTCCAGGATTAGAAAATGCAAGATTTGCCAAGCATGGAAGAATGCATAAAAACACATATATTAACGCACCTAAAATATTAAATCCAACATATCAAACTAAAAAATATCCTAATGTATTTTTTGCAGGACAAATATCAGGTGTAGAGGGCTATGTTGAAAGTGCTGCATCAGGTATTTATGCTGCAATTAATATGGATAGATATTTACAAAATAAAGAATTAATTGTAATGAGCCAGGATACTATTATGGGTAGTATGTCATTATATATTTGTAATGCAAGTGAGAATGATTTCCAGCCAATGAATGCAAATTTCGGAATCGTATCACCACTTCCTGAAAAAACACCAAAAAAGGATCGTAAGGCATTATATTCAAAAAGAGCTTTAGAAGCTATTTTAAAGGAAAAGGAAAAAATCAATGACTGATAATGATGCTATTAAGAATTTTTTAAATTATTTAGAAATTGAAAAAGCATATTCTAATAATACCATTTCAAGCTACGAGGTAGATTTGAATGAATTTTTATCATTCATTAAAACTGAAAAAATGGCTGCATCATTATTAAGAATAAATAATAAAAGAGTTATTGGATTTTATGTTAATTATTTATCACGAAAGCAAGAATTAAAAGAATCATCAATTCATAGAAAAATATCTGCTTTATCAAGCTTTTATGAATATTTATTTAGAGAAGGAATTATTAGAATAAATATATGTGATGATCTTGATTCATTAAAAATTCCTAAGATTCCTAAAAGATTACCTAAATTAATTAGAAATGAAGAAATCAAGATGCTTTTTGAAGCATGTGATTTAGATACTAATTTAGGTTATCGTAATTATTTATTATTAGGTATTTTATATGGCTGTGGCTTACGTGTATCTGAATTATGTAATTTACAAATAAAGGATTTTGATGTTCCTTCAAGAAATATTAGAATCTTTGGTAAAGGTAAAAAAGAAAGAATAGTTATCTTTTACGAAGAATTAGAGCCAATGATAAGACATTATCTTACTAAAATAAGAGCAGATCTTTCTTATCATGCTAAGGATAAAGATGATAGAACATTCTTTTTAAATAAAAATGGTGATCCATTAACAAGAGTAGGCGTAAGAAAAATATTGGAAGGCTTAGTAAAAAAATGTGGTGAAACATATCATATTTCACCTCATATGCTAAGACATAGCTTTGCAACTGCATTATTGAATAATGGCTGTGATATTAGAAGTGTTCAAGAGCTTTTAGGTCATGCAAGCTTATCAACTACTCAGATATATACACATGTTACATTTAAAAAGATGCAAGAGGATTATACTTTGTCTCATCCTCGTGCAATGAAAAGTAAAGATAAAAAATAATTAAATATTATTTCTTGATATTTTTTTATCATATTGTTATAATACGTTTGTTTTAGGATGTGAGAAAATGAAGAAGAAATTATTAATTGGTGCTGTATTACCACTATTTTTAGTTGCTGCAGCATGTTCAAGCGAAAAAGAAGATAATAAAACATTAAGATACGATATCTTAGATTCAGCACATAGAGACATGTATGGCTTAATTAAAGGTTCTAGTGAAACAAAGAAATCTATTTATGATCTTAATGAGGATGCTAAAGCTTTAGAAGATCCTACATATGAAAAGAAAGAAAGAAGTGGTAAATATTATGATATTTATCTTGCTTCAGATGTAGAAGGATCATTATTTACTTATCAAATTAATTTTGGTGAAATTTTTGATAAAAATAAAGATTATTATAAAGATGGAAAATTCAAGCATGTTAATGCTAAAACTATTCAATTTTCAGATATAATTCGTTCTAATGAAAGATCTGGAATTATGTCAGAATTATATAATAAGAATTACGGTATTAAGACTATTTTAGATGAAGATATCATTAATGTTGGAAATACATGGAATGAAGAATTCGAAGCTGAATATGTTTATGATTATTATAAAGCAGCTGAAGAAAATGAAGCATATTTTGAAATAATTTATCTTCCATTTTATGTAGAAAGAACATATGATGATAAAGTAATATTAGAAGCTTATGGTCTTCATCCAATTTATGCAGCATTTGTTAATCAAGATGGATATGAAATTCTTGGTAAAAAGACTATTTCAGAAAATACATCTATAACTAGAAATTATACAATGAAGGATATTATTTTCTTAGAAGATAGCAATTATGCTGAAGGTTCAACTGAAACTGAAGAAGAATAATTAAGAAAGGTATATTATATATACCTTTTTTTCTTTTTAAAAATAAGAAAAATATTTCTTGATTATAGACATGCTTTGTAATATAATTTAAAAGCACAAAATTACACATGCTAAAGGAGCAGGCCATCGGGTGCAAATAAAATTGTCGGGGGCAGGCGTAGAATTTAGCAGAAGACATAACAAAAATAAAATGGAGGAAACAAAAAATGTCAGAATCAGTAGTTTCAATGAAGCAGTTACTAGAAAGCGGTGTTCATTTCGGACATGCAACACGCAGATGGAACCCTAAGATGTCAAGATACATCTTCACTGCAAGAAAGGGTATTTATATTATCGATTTAAAGAAAACAGCAGAAGAAATCGAAAAAGCTTATCAAGTTATTTTTGATGTAACTAAGGCAGGTGGAAAGGTATTATTCGTTGGTACTAAGAAGCAAGCTCAAGATGCTGTTAAGGAAGAAGCTGAAAGATGCGGTCAATTCTTCGTTAATCAACGTTGGTTAGGTGGTACTTTAACTAACTGGAACACTATTAGCAAGAGAATTAACAGATTAAAAGAATTATTCGAAATGGAAGAAAAAGGCGAATTCGAAAAATATTCAAAGAAGGAAGTTGCTGCTTTCATCCAAGAAAGAAACAAATTAGAAAAGAACCTTGGTGGTATTAAAGATATGAATGGTTTACCATCAGCATTATTCATCGTAGATCCTCGTAAGGAACATAATGCAATTTTAGAAGCTAGAAAGCTTAACATCCCTGTAGTTGGTATCGTTGATACAAACTGTGACCCAGATGATGTTGATTATGTAATTCCTGCAAATGATGACGCAATCAGAGCAGTTAAGCTTGTTACTTCAGTTATTGCTAACGCAGTTGTTGAAGCAAACGGTGGTGTAGTTGAAAAATTCGATGATTCAGCTGAAGATATCAACTTCCAAGAAGAATTAAAAGATGACAAATTCATGAAAAATGATATGAAGAAGGAAGATCGTCCTTCTAAAGGCAAGAAATATAATAACTACAAAGCTCCTAAGGCAGAAGCTAAAAAAGAAGTAAAAGCTGAAGCTAAAGAAGAAGCTAAAGCAGAATAATTACTGGAGGACAATATGGCAGATATTTCAACAGCAAAAATTAAAGAACTTCGTGATAGAACATCAGCTGGTATCTTAGATTGTAAGAAGGCTCTTGTTGCTACAGAAGGCGATATGGAAAAGGCCGTTACTTGGCTTAGAGAAAAGGGTATTGCAAAAGCTAATAAGAAGGCTGGCGCAGTTGCTGCAGAAGGTGTTACATCTTATGTTGTAGATGGTAACAAGGCAGTTTTATTCGAAGTAAATTGTCAAACAGATTTCGTTTCAGCAAATGAAAAGTTCAAAGCATTAGTTGAAAAGATTGGTCAAGTATTAATCAAATCAAATGCTAAGAATGCTGAAGATGCTTTAAAAGAACCAGTTGGTGCAACTGATCTTAATACAATGATTTTACAAGAATCAGGTGTATTAGGTGAAAAAATCACTTTAAGAAGAATTTCAGTTGTAGAAAAGAATGCTGACCAAGTATTTGGTGTTTATAAATACATGGGTGGTAAGATTTCTTCAATCGTATTAATGAACGGTGGCAGCGAAAAGGTTGCTAACGATATCGCAATGCATATTATTGCTGCAAATACTGAATATGTATCAAGCAATGATATTCCTCAAGATAAGGTAGCTCAAGAAAAAGAAGTTATCTTAAAGGAAGCATTAAATGAAAATGCTCAATCAGCTAAACCAAAGCCTGAACAAATCATCATTGATAAGATCGTTCCAGGTCGTTTAGAAAAAGCATTCAAGGAAATTTGTCTTTTAAGCCAAATGTTCATTATGGATGCTAATGTAAAGATTTCTGATTATCTTAACAATAATAAGGCTACAGTAGTATCATTCATCAAATTCAAAGTTGGTGATGGTATCGAAAAGCAAGAAACAGATTTTGCTGCAGAAGTTGCTGCACAAGCTGCTGCTTTCCAAAAGTAGTAATTAGGGAGAAAATCATTGTTGATTTTCTCCCCTTTTTAATAGATAATTAAAAAAGGAGGATTTAGTTATGTATAAAAGAGTTTTATTAAAACTCAGTGGTGAAGCATTAAAGGGAAATGCGGACTTTGGTATTGATCCAATTACAGTTAAAGTTATTGCTGAGCAAATTAAAGATATACATGATATGGGAGTTGAAGTAGGCATCGTTGTTGGCGGTGGAAATATTTGGAGAGGAAAAACTGCTGAAGCTTTAGGTATGGATAGAGCACAAGCAGATTACATGGGAATGCTTGCAACAATCATGAATGGTCTTGCAGTACAAGATTCATTAGAGCATTTAGGTGTTCCTACAAGAGTTATGACTGCAATCACTGTTAATCAGGTTGCAGAGCCATATATTAGAAGAAAGGCAATGAGACACCTTGAAAAAGGAAGAGTATGTATCTTCGTAGGTGGTCTTGGTTCACCTTATTTCTCAACTGACACTGCATCTGTTTTACGTGCAACAGAAATTGGTGCTGAGGTTGTATTAATGGCTAAAAATGGCACTGAAGGTGTTTATGATAAGGATCCTAGAAAGAATCCTGATGCTAAGATGTTTGATGAGCTTACATTTAAAGACATTTTAAATAAAGATTTAGAGGTAATGGATTCAACAGCTGCAGCTATTTGTAAAGATAACAAATTAAAGCTTATCGTATTTAATATGAATAAGCCTGGTAATATTGCCAAGGCTTGTAACGGTGAAAAAATTGGTACCGTTGTTAGACTTGACTAGGAGGAATTATGGAAGAATTAGAAATGGCCCTTATGGAGGGTGAAGAAACAATGGATAAGCAAATTGAAGCTTTCAAAAGAGAACTTACAACTGTAAGAACTGGTAGAGCTTCAAGCAATATCCTTGATACTGTTAAAGTAGAATATTATGGAGCAGAAACTCCAATTAAGCAGTTAGCTGCAATTACTGTTCCTGAAAGCAATCAGCTTTTCATTAAGCCTTTTGATAAATCAATTATCAAAGATATTGAAAAAGCAATTTTTGCATCAGGCTTAGGCTTAACACCTCAATCTGATTCAACAGGTATTAGATTAGTATTCCCTAAGATGACAGAGGAAAGAAGAAGAGAGCTTACTAAGATTGTTTTAAAATATGAAGAGCAAGCTAAGGTTCAAATTAGAAATACAAGAAGAGATCTTAATGATGCAATTAAGAAATTAGACCTACCTGAGGATAATGAAAAAGGTGCAATTGAAGATGTTCAAAAGCTTACTGATAAGATGATTAAAGAAATCGAAGATATCACTGAAGCTAAGAATAAAGAATTAATGACAATCTAATTAAAATGATTACAAATCTAGCAATAATGTTATTGCTAGATTTTTTGTTCTTATAATGATATAATAAAACGAATTATTGTGAGGTAGCAATATGAAGAAAAGAATTCTTACAGGTACTGTCTTATCATTAATACTAATTCCAATCATTTTATTTAATGAATTATTACCTGTTTTTGAAATAATAGTAACAATTCTTGCATCAGTTGCAATGGTTGAATTATTAAATATGTATGATAAAGAAAAGAAAATATCTATAGGTATGAAAATAATATCTGTAGGCTTAATGCTTATATTATTTGGCTCAATAGTAAATTCATTTAATTTACCAGTTGAGGTTAAGCCACTAATTGCAAAAGCAACAGAGGCAATAGGTGGAAATGAGGTAAGAGGTATATATAATCCATTCTTTGCCTTATTATTAACATTTATTATCCTAATGGCTGGATTAGTATTTGTATCTCATTACACAGTTTCTGATTTAGGAAAAATATATATATCAGTTATTTATGTTGGTGTATGTGCAGGATGCTTAGTATTATTAAGATTTATGGGAAGAAGAATGTTAATATATCTTCTTGCAATAACAGTATGTACAGATATCTTTGCATTAGTATTTGGTTTATTATTTGGTAAGCATAAAATGGCTCCTACAATTTCTCCTAAGAAAACTTGGGAGGGTGCAATTGGTGGCACATTAACTGCCCTTGTTGTAGGTGTTGCATTTATCATCACTTATGAATATTTACCAAAGCCTTTAAATAATGAAGGAATTGTATTCTTTGAAAATGTATTTGATTTCCAAAATTTCTCATTAGCAGGTAGAATTATTTTCGCAATAATTCTTACATTATTCTTATCTGTATGCTCACAAATTGGTGATTTAGTTGCATCTAAATTAAAAAGAACATATGGCATTAAGGATTATTCAAATATCTTCCCAGGTCATGGCGGAGTATTAGATAGATTTGATTCTGCATTCTTTGCTTCAGCAATCTTTATTTTAATTATTCAAACTGAAATATCTTTATATAGTATTGCAGGAACAGTTTCTGGTATGTAATATGAAATATGTTTATATTTTAGGATCTCTTGGCTCTATTGGTATGCAGACATTAGAGGTTATAAGAGAAAATAAAGATGAATTTAAAGTAATAGGTCTATCCTTAGGAAGAAATTTAGAATTAGCTAAAGAAATTTGTGAAGAATTTAAGCCTGAAATTATTTCTTTAAGAGAAAAAAAGGAATTTAAATTATCATATAATCCAATCATCACATATGGTGATGAAGGATTATTAGAGGTAGCTAAATATCATAAATATGATAATGAGGTTTTAGTTAATGCATTAGTAGGTATGTCAGGATTATTACCTACAGTTTATGCAATTAAAGCTAAAAAAAATTTAGCTCTTGCAAATAAAGAAACATTAGTTGTTGCAGGAGATATAATTAAAGACTTAATTAAAGAATATAATGTTTCTTTAACCCCAATTGATAGTGAGCATTCAGCAATATTAGAATGCTTAAAGGGTGAAGATAAAAAAGATATTAAAAGATTAATTATTACTGCATCAGGTGGCTCTTTTAGGAATAAAAAAAGAGAAGAGCTTATTAATGTAACTAAAAAGGATGCACTTTGTCATCCTAATTGGTCAATGGGTGAAAAAATCACAATTGATTCAGCTACAATGATGAATAAAGGATTTGAAATAATTGAAGCACATTATTTATTTGATGTTCCTTATGAGAAAATAACTCCTATTTTACATCCTCAATCAATTATTCATTCAATGGTTGAATATAATGATGGTACTATTAAGGCATCCCTTGGTCCTACATCAATGATGATACCAATTAAATATGCATTAAGATATCCATCACATGATGGTGTAACAAATGCTGGCTATCTTGATTTAATTGGCTTAAATTTAACATTTAATGAATTAAGTGAAGAAAGATACCCTTGCTTAAAATATGCTTATTATGCGGCTAAAAAGGGCGGAATCTATTATGCTGTATTAAATGCTTCAAATGAAGCGGCAGTAAAATTATTTTTAGAAGAAAAAATTAAATTTTTAGATATAGAAAAGATTATTGAAAATGAAATCAATAATCCTATATATGAAAAATATGAATATAATTTAGAAAATATTATTAAAGTAAGTAAAGATATCATAAATGATATTTTGGGAAGGTATTAGAGTGTTTTTAGCATTATCAGGAGCACCTTTGGTGATTCTTTCAATTTTAGCATTTGTAATAATTTTAGGTATTATTATTTCAATCCATGAATTTGGACATTTTTATTTTGCAAGAAAAGCAGGTATATTATGTCATGAATTTTCAATTGGATTTGGACCAATAATTTATCGCCATCAATTTGGCGAAACATTATTCTGTATAAGAGCAATTCCACTAGGTGGCTTTGTAAGCATGGCTGATGGAGAATTAACATCTAATCTAATTAAGGTTGGAGATGAAATAGGTCTCAATACAGAAAATGAATTAGTATCTGAAATTATTTTAGATGAAAAAAGAGAATGTGAAATAAGAGGAGAAGTTGTATCATTTGATTTTTATGGTAAAAATGATAATCCTTTATATGTGACATTAAATGTTTCAAATGAAGAAAAATATTTTGAAGTTAAAAGAGATGCATTTTATGTATTTGAAAAGAATCAAAGATTACAAATAGAACCATATGAAAGAAGCTTTGATTCTAAATCTGTATTACAAAGATTTTTAACATTATTTGCAGGACCTATGATGAATTTTGTTTTAGCAATATTCATCTATATCATTGTAGCCTTTGCATCAGGTGTACCTAATACAAAATCTAATGTAATAGGTGAGGTTGAATCTGATTATCCTGCCGCAGTTGTTGAAGCAGGCGGTCAAAAGATAAAAGAAGGTCAAAAAATCACAGCTGTAAATGGTAATCCAGTTAAAACTTGGGATGATTTTTCAAAAGAATTAAATAAAATATATGATGATTATGGTACTACAGTTACATTAACTATTGATGAAACTGATTATGAAATGGAAACAATATCATATATTGTATCTATTGCAGTATCTAATATTGGTCTTGAACAAGAAGAAATGAAATATAAAACATCATTAGTTACACCATTACAAGAAACAATAGATTCTGAAGATGATGTATATGGTATAAAGGTTGGTAAATGTGATGCATTATATAAAGATAAAAATGGTAAATTATCAACTGATGACTATATTATTGGTATAAAAGAATTTGGTAAAGAATATGATGCAGCAGATTTAGATGCAAATGGATTTTATAAAATTAAAGGCTGGGGAGATTTATTAAAAATCTTTAAAGAGCTTGATTCTAAGGAGCATAGATTCCAATTTGAATTTTATGATTATGATAAAGATACTAAAACATATGAATTAATAACTGATGACCAGGTTATAGTTCCATATACTAAAGAAACATTATCAAGCCAAAATCTACCTGTTGTAAAACAATTAGTAGGCTTAACATGTACAAATCATTTTGATTTCTTTGGTTGTCTTGGTTCAGCATTTAAAATGTTTGGTTCTGATTTTACATTAATATTTAGAACATTAAAGGTATTATTATTCCCATCAGGTGTAAGACAGCTTGGTGTTAAAAATTTATCATCAGTCATTGGTATTTTCGCAATGATTCAGCAATATATAGGAATTGGATTTATTGCCTTAATTGCATTTATGGCAATGCTATCAGTAAATATTGGTATAATGAATTTATTACCTATTCCTGCCCTTGATGGTGGAAGAATAGTATTCTTACTTGTTGAAGCAGTAACAAAGAAGAAAATACCAAAGAAGGTAGAAGCAATTATTAATTATGTATTCTTATTCTTACTGTTTGGATTATTTATATACATATCTATAAATGATGTAATGAGATTCTTCTAGGAGCTAAAATGAAAAATAATATTAAAGAAGGAAAAATTAATAATTCACAAGATATTATTTTAGATATTAAACGTCTTGGTATTAATGGTGAAGGTATTGGCTTTTATAATAAAAAGGCAATATTCGTTAATGATGCAATACCAGGAGAAGGACATAAAATAAAAATTGTTAAAGATAGTGGCAAAATGGCTTTTGCCACATCTTTAGAAAACCTACATCCTTCAAAATCTCGTATTGAGCCTAAATGTAAGGAATATGGTAAATGTGGTGGCTGTAATACAATGCATATTGAATATAGCCAAATGTTAAAATTTAAACGTGATATTTTAATTGAATCATTAGAAAGATATTCTGGTGTAAATCCAAGATCGTTTGAAATATCACAAACTATTCCATCAGATAAAATATTTGGTTATAGATCTAAATGTGAATTACCTTTAGAATATTTAAAGGGTAAAACATATGTGTGTATGATTAAGCCTAATTCAAATATTTTAATTAATATTTCATCTTGCCCTATACAAGATGAATTAATTAATGAAATATTAAATAAAATAATCAAATTAATTGATGACAATAATATCATTGTTTATAACCAAAAGAAAAATAGTGGTTCAATTAAAAAAATAGTTATTAGAATTAATAATAAAAATGAAGCATTAATTTGCTTCATCTTAAATGAAAAAGATGAGAAGATATTAAAAATATCTAAAGAATTAATAAAAGATGAAAGAATAAAAGGTATATATCAAAATATCAATAAAAAGGATGAAGGATCATCTGCCTTTGGTGATGAGATGGAGCATCTTTTAGGTGAAAAATATATCATTGAAACTATTGGTAAAATAAAATATATGGTATATCCTGATACATTCTTCCAGCTTAATTTATCACAAGCAGAGAAGATGTTTGAAATAGTTAAAAAGAAAGCAAAGCTTTCATTTAACGAAAAAATATTTGATGCATATTGTGGTGTTGGCGCAATCGCATTATATTTAGCACATAATTCAAAAGAAGTAATAGGTGCAGAATATAATAAAAATTCTATTTCTTTAGCTAAAGAAAATGCTAAATTAAATAAAATATCAAATGCAAGATTCCTCCAAGGTGACTCAGCAGAAGTCTTAAGAAGCCTCTTAGAGAAAGGTGAGACATTTGATATTATTGTTGCAGACCCACCAAGAGAAGGATTAGATGATAAATTTATTAATATGATTATTAAATCAAATGTTAAAAAATTTATTTATGTTTCTTGTAATCCTGCGACATTAGCAAAAAATATAAACATATTAAAGGATTATTATAATGTAACATCTATTACACCTCTTGATATGTTCCCTAATACAGCACATACTGAATCTGTAACAGTTTTAACACGTAAATAATATGATGAAAGATGCCTATTTTAATCAAAAAAACAAATTTTGAGGATAGATGGGCGTTTTCTTTTTATTGGTTTGTCAGCATTAAAGAGACATTAATTATATGAAAAAATGACAACTCTATATATAATCCGTGAAACATATTGAAGTTTTATCAAATAAGTTCTAGACCATGTTGTCTTATAAGTCACATTATGATATACTATTTTAGAGTGAGGCTTAACTATGGAACAAAAAGAAATTGGCGAAAGAATACGCTTTTTAAGAGTAAATAAATTGAATATTTCTCAAGAAGACTTTGCTTGTAAAATTGGGTTAGATAGGACATATATTTCCAAAGTTGAGTCAGGCCAAAAAAATCTAACTCTTGAGACTTTGAATAGAATTTGTCGTGGTCTAAGTGTTACATTAAAAGAGTTTTTTGATTTTGATGGAGGTAGTATTAAATGAGTAAAGAATTAAAATTTATAGATTTATTTGCAGGCATAGGCGGAATTAGATTAGGGTTCGAACATATTGGCGCAAAATGCGTTTTTTCATCGGAGTGGGATGATGATGCTAGAAAAACATATATTGCAAATTTTGATGATATACCAGCGGGTGATATAACAAAAATTAACCCCATGGACATTCCTGATCATGACATTTTACTTGCTGGCTTCCCATGCCAACCTTTTTCTATAATAGGGTCACAAGAAGGCTTTGAACATGAAACCCAAGGCACTTTATTTTTTAATATTGAATCGATTCTTAAAGAAAAAAAACCTTATGCTTTTATGCTTGAAAATGTAAGGAATCTCACTGCTCACGATGGTGGAAATACATTTAAAATCATTATTTCTCACCTAGAACAATTAGGTTACTATGTACATTATAAAGTATTAAATGCTTTAAGATTTGGAGTGCCACAAAAACGAGAACGTATAATTATTGTTGGCTTTTTAGATGACCTAGAATTTGAATTTCCTTCAGGAACAGATGATATTGTAACTATCGATAAAATTCTTGAACCAGAAGATCAAATTGATAAAAAATTATTTGTAAAAGAATACATTAGGGATAGAAGAAATGCTGCAATGAAAGAAAAACCTAATTATGTTTATATAAGTCATGAAAATGTAGCTGGTTCGATAACTCCTCATCCATATTCATGTGCGTTAAGAGCTGGAGCAAGTTCAAACTATTTACTGATAAATAATGAGAGAAGACCATCACCAAGGGAACTATTAAGAATTCAAGGTTTTCCAGATAACTTCAAAATCGTTGTAAATTATAGAGCAATAAAAAAACAAACTGGAAATAGTGTTGCCGTTCCTATGATAAAAGCAGTTGCAGAAGAAATGCTTAAATCTTTAAAAAAAGGAGGATATATGGATGAAAAAAAGTAAAGATCTTATTGATGCAAAAAAGTCTTTAGATAAAGTGATTGAGAAATCAAGAGTTCATTTGTATAAACCAATACAAATTGCTGAAATATTATACCATCATAGAATTGATAATAATTTTCTTTTGGATGATCTAGAAAGTTACAGAAGTAAGAGTAAACAATGGAGAGATGATGTATCGCTTGAACTACTAGGAAGAAGATGTACTAGCTCATCAAAATTCCAAGACGATCTTTTCAATGACACTGCCGTTCCTCCCAAAGCAATTAAAGAATTAGGAATTGAAAATGAAAAGAATAATGGAATAGTTGAAGCCTATATTTATAGTTTATTTGATACTAAACATTCCCAACTATCCAACGCACTTGCATATACACAAAAACATACCAAAGAAGATTTTATGCTTAAAGAATTTCTAGATTCTTTTTGGAATGAACCCGGGTTAAGAAGAAGTATTGATAAAGTATATGAAGTCATAGTTTATGCATTGTTTAATGTTTTAGTTGAATCAATGGAGCTAAAAGTCAATATAACGTTTGTAGAAGACAAGATTGGATTATTAAGTGAGTTTTCAGATTTTACAAGAAGTGTTTTGTGTTTGGACTCGGAGAATACTACATATATTCAAAATGCTAAAGTATATAGGGTTGGAGTGACTAACGCGGCAGACAGAGGATTAGATATGTACTCAAATTGGGGGCCAGCTATTCAAATTAAGCATTTGTCGTTAAATGAAGAATTAGCTGAATCAATTGTTTCTTCAGTTTCTTCTGATAGGATAGTTATTGTTTGTAAAGAAGCGGAAGAAAAAATAATTGTTTCTTTACTAAATCAAATTGGTTGGAAATCAAAGATACAAAGTATTATTACTGAAAAAGAATTAATTAATTGGTATGAAAAAGCCTTAAGAGGAAAATATTCGGAAATACTTGGTGATAAACTAATGTTGAATTTGGTCGAAGAGCTTGAAAACGAGTTTCCTTCAATTGAAGAAAGAGATACAATAATAACTAAACGAAATTACAATTTTAAAAAGGATGGTTTTTGGTTTGAATAACAAATTTGCAGAAACATTAAGGAAAAAACGTGAAGAAAAAAGTATGACAAAAAAAGATGTTGCAGAATCATTCAATTGGACTCCAATGTATTATGGAAGATATGAGAATGGTTATTTACTTCCAAACAAAGCAAATTATGATAGGTTTGCTAAATTTATGGGAATATCAGTCTCTGAATTGGAAGAGTTGATAATTGATGCAACAAAAAATGAGTAGTTTAGCGTTATTCTTCAAACATAATATTATTTTCTAGAGAATTGCTACTTAGTTTGAGAGGCAATTATTTTTTGAGATAAAGTTTGATAAAAAAGTAAGAAAATCATTGAATTGTTAAGAGTAAAAAGCAGATTTTTTTCAAAAAAGGTAAAGTCGATGACCACAATGAATAAATTCTTATCAATTATAAGAGGCTTATTAAGTTCAAAGGAACATATCGCAATTACACAAACATTTATGTAAAAATGCTTGATATGTTCCCTAATACAGCACATACTGAATCTGTAACAGTTTTAACACGTAAATAATATGATGAAAGATGCCAATTTTTGGCATCTTTTTTTCTTTAATAACTGTTCCATTATTTTTTAATTGAAATTATATTTATTATAAAATATAATAAAATGGATTTCGGAGGTATTGAAATTATGGAAAAAATTAAAATGTCTACTCCATTAGTTGAAATGGATGGAGATGAAATGACAAGAATCTTATGGAAGATGATAAAGGATGAATTATTATTACCTTTCGTAGATTTAAAGACTGAATATTATGATTTAGGATTAAAGAAAAGAGAAGAAACAAAGGATCAAATTACAATTGATTCAGCTAATGCAACTAAGAAATATGGTGTTGCAGTAAAATGTGCAACTATTACACCTAATAAGCAAAGAGTTGAAGAATATAATTTATCTGAAATGTGGAAGAGCCCTAATGGTACTATTCGTGCAATTTTAGATGGTACTGTATTTAGAGCTCCAATCATTATTGATACAATTAAGCCTGTAGTTAAAAATTGGAATAAGCCTATTACAATTGCACGTCATGCTTATGGTGATGTTTATAAGGATACTGAATTTAGAATTGAAAAGCCAGGTAAAGCTGAATTATTATATACATCTGTAGATGGTGAAGAACAAAGACAAACTATTTATGATTTTGAATGTGCTGGTGTATTACAAGGCTTATATAATAAGGATTCATCAATTGAATCTTTTGCACATTCATGCTTTAAATATGCAATTGATACTAAGCAAGATTTATGGTTTTCTACAAAGGATACTATTTCTAAGAAATATGACCAAACATTTAAATTAAAATTCCAAGATATTTATGAAAAAGAATATAAAGCTAAATTTGAAGAATTAGGTATTACTTATTTCTATACATTAATTGATGATGCAGTTGCACGTGTAATTAGATCTGAAGGTGGCTTTATTTGGGCACTTAAGAATTATGATGGCGATGTAATGAGTGATATGGTATCTACAGCATTTGGTTCACTTGCTATGATGACATCAGTACTTGTTTCACCAGATGGAAATTATGAATATGAAGCAGCTCATGGAACTGTTACAAAGCATTATTATAAATATTTAAAGGGTGAAGAAACATCTACAAACCCAATGGCTACTATTTATGCATGGTCTGGTGCACTTAGAAAGCGTGG
>JAILBI010000124.1 GCA_024681175.1 Acholeplasmatales bacterium | reverse complement strand
AATAATTCATTATCATTAAATGTATAATAAGAAATCATTATTTCTTTTTCTTTATAATCAATAGATGATAAATAAATTATATTATCATTTAATTCATTTTTTTGATCATCTGTTAATTCTTTTTTTATTGTTTTTATTTTAGATGTATCATCTATTTTATCTTCATATCCATCTAATGCGGCAAAAGGTGAAAATATTTTAGCTCTTAATGATAAAGACATTTTCTTTCTATTTTGATGAAGTGGAGATAAATGAATAATATCATAATAATCTTTAATATTTTTCATTTCTTATGACCTCCTATTTCATTATTTCTTTCAATTAAGGTTGCCCCATCAAGTAAATCCATACCTTTTACAACACTATTCTTACCATATTTATTTTTTATTTTTAATAATGCATCCTGCATATTTTTTTCTTTTGATAATCTTTCATTTTCTTTTTTCTCTTCTTTTTCTATTTCATCTATATCATCAAATAATGTTATATTTCTTTTATTATTATCCTTTGGTACTTGTGATGTAGGAATCATATCAAAAAAGGATACATTTAATCTTCTTATTGATAAATTTTTATCAACTATTTTTTTATATAAATATTTAACATAATCCTTAATAATCATAAATGATGATGTATATTTATCAAACATAATAGATCCTGATGCTGGCTTAGGTACTATTCTTCCTATATAATCCTTTACTACCTCGCCATCTAATTTATTAGTATGATCATAGGAAATAAATAAAGATATACCTTTAGCTACATAATTTCTTTGATATAGCTTAAATGTTATATTTTCAACCATTTCTAAAAGACAAATATATGCCTTATCATATGGATAAGGCTCATGTAGGACCTGTCCTTCTCCTAATGATTTTGATTGAGGAATAAAATTTTTAATATCTTTCATTGTACAAGGTTCAATACCAAAGGCATGATCTATTAATATTTCCGCATTTACACCAAATTCATTATATAATTTATCTTCATGATTTAATGCGTATCTACAAACATCACCCATATTATAAAGAAGCATATTATTTAATCTTCTTTCATAACCATGACCTATCATCCAAAAATCTGATAAGGGCTCATGAGTCCATAGCCTTTCACGATATGATAATTCATCAAGCTCAGCTATTCTTATTCCATATCTATCAGCCTTTATATGCTTAGCTAAAATATCCATCGCAACCTTAGCTAAATATAAATTAGTACCAATACCTGCAGTAGCGGTGATCCCTGTATTTTTTAATACATCCTTAATAAGCTTTTCTGCAAATTGATATGGTGTTAATTTATATGTATTTAAATAAGGGGTTGCATCGATAAATACTTCATCTATTGAATATACGTGTATATCATCCTTAGATACATATTTTAAATATATTTCATATATTTTAGATGATATATCTATATAACGCTGCATAGATGGGGTTGCGGCAATAAAATCAAGCTCTAAGGCTTTATTTTCTTTTAATTCATAAGAATCATAGCTTTTACCAATAAAAGGCTTATAATTATTATTTTTTAATCTTTCTTGATTTATTTCTTTAACTCTTTGAATTACTTCAAATAATCTAGCTCTACCTGGTATATGATATTCCTTTAATGATGGGGATACTGCAAGACAAATAGTTTTTTCTGTTCTTGATGTATCTGCAACAACTAAATTACATCTTAAAGGATCAAGACCTCTTATTACGCATTCACAAGAGGCATAAAATGATTTTAAATCTATTGCGATATAAACTTTATTCATAATATACCTCCTTAAAAAAATAAGCATTCCTATATATGAATTTTATCATATAATAGAATGCTTTATGATTAATAATATTTTTATTTTTATAAATATTTATTATAAAGAAGATTTAATTAAATCTTCATAGCTCTTCTTAGTTAAATCAGAGATTCTTACATCTAATACTGTATGACAGCCATATTCTTTTCTATCTGCCATTTTCTTACAAGCTCTTGCATAAGCAGTTAAAATAGAACCTGTAAATTCAGGGTTAGAATCAAGCTTTAAAGAATATTCAACAACATGCTTAACACCCTTAGATGTTTCACCAGATCTAATTACAAATCCGCCATGAGGCATACCTGAATGATTCTTCTTTAATTCTTCTAAAGAAATGAAATGAACTGTTGTATCATATTCATCAAAATAATTAGGCATTTCTTTAATTTCTTTTTCAATTCTCTTTTCCATTGATGGATCTTCTACAACAACATAGCATTCTCTTTTATGCTTATCTCTTGCAGTAAGTAATGGATTATCACCATTTCTTACGCTCTTTAATGCAGCTTCAACTGGAACTGTGTATTGTCTTGCATCAACAACACCCTTAATTCTTCTAATTGCATCAGAATGTCCTTGAGATACACCCTTTCCCCAGAATGTATATGTTTCACCATTAGGAAGTATTGCATCCATAACAGCTCTATTCATAGAAAACATACCTGGATCCCAACCAGTAGAAATTACTGCAACCTTATCATTTTTCTTTGCATTTTCGTCAACATTCTTAAAATGCTCTAAAATTCTTGCATGAGTATCAAATGAATCTACAACATTGAAATTCTTAACTAATGCAGGAGTTTGCTGAGGTAGGTCTGTTGCAGAACCACCGCATAAAATTAATACATCAATTTTATCTTTAAAATCAAATACTTCTTCATTTTTATAAACGCCAACGCCCTTAGTTTGTACCTTTACAGTGCTTGGGTCACGTCTTGTAAATACTGCAACTAAGCTCATATCATCATTGTTTGAAATTGCTTTTTCAACTCCACGAGCTAAATTACCATAACCATATAGACCAATTCTTATCATATTCAAATCCTCCACAAAAAATATTTTATCACTAAATATGTGATATGTAAAATATTATTTTATAATATTAAAAAACTTAAAATATCTTGAAACAATTCTTCATTAATAGCCGAATATAATTCATCATTATATATTAATTTTAAATGCTCTTTACCTTCAAATATATGATACTCTACATTTGGATTATTAATTTTACCTCTTTGACAATAAATACTTTCAACATCAATTCTAATAGTTTTATCCTTATCACCATGACCAATATATATAGGAATATCAGTATCATTTATACCATCTATTGCAGTAACAAATTTTTCATCATCATGAATTGAATTCATAACACATTTCATAATAGGATAGCCTATATCACATAAAAATGATACATATTCTTCTCCCTTAGTTTTCATAATTTCATAAGGATCATTAAATCCTGATATCGCAATAACCTTTTTTATATCCTTTGCAATATCATCATTTAATACTGAGCACGCACTATACGCTCCCCAAGAAAAGCCAAATAAATATTTATTATTAATAATATAATCTGAATCATTAATATAATGTAGGGCATTTAACAATGATAATCTTCCTCTTAAAAAGCCACCTATATCACCACTTGATTTACCTACTCCAATATTATCAAATAAAAATACATCATAATTATTATCATAAAAATATTTCATTACAGGAATCATTATTGTACTATCATATCCAATAGGATTTGAAATAATAATTAAATCATCACTTAATGAATTATTAAAATAATAGCCATATTGCTTATAATTTTTATTTTTAAATGATACCTCCTCATAATCATACCCTAAAAGATTTTCAAATGATTGTGAAGGAGATTTTTTATTATTACCACTCATTATTGAATTATATACAATAGGTATTGCGATAAGATGTAAAAAGAAAATAGATATAATTGAAATAATACTTATTTTAAATACTTTTTTTATCATAATAATCACCAAAAAATTAATGCAAGGCCCATTGCCTTGCATTAATATTATAATATCTTATCTGAAATTTTAAAGGTACCATCTTTTATTTTTTCAATAAGCTCTTCCTTTTTCATAGGCTTACCAAATAAATAGCCCTGTAATCTACCACAGCCTGCCTCCATTAAGAATTGGGCTTCTTCTTCAGTTTCAACACCTTCAGTTAAAGTCATCATACCAATTTTAGATGCAAGGTCGATTACACTTGTTAAAATACCTTTTGATTTAGGATTTGTATCAAACGCTGATAAGAACTTCATATCAATTTTTAATACATCAAAATCATAATCCTTTAATACATTTAATGATGAATAGCCAGAACCAAAATCATCTAGCCATATTGCATATCCTAATTGATGGAATTTATCAATAGTGCTTAATAATGAATCTAAATTATCAGTTAATGCAGATTCTGTAACCTCAACATGGATATAATCCTTTGGTACATTATATTTTTCTACTGCACTATCAAGCTCCTTTATCGCATCCATTAATTCAAAATCTAATCTTGAAAAATTAATAGATACAGGAACAAATGAAATTTCATTATCTAATGCTTCCCTTATATCACGACATACAATTTCAAATATAGCCTTATCAAGCTTATGAATTAATCTATAATCCTCTAAAATTGGAATGAAATCACCAGGTGATAAGAAACCATATTCAGGATCAATCCATCTAGCTAATGCCTCACAGCCACAAAGCTCCTTTGCACCACTCCATACAACAGGCTGGTAGAATGCATGAATATAACCATTTTCAATAGCTTGATCTAAATTATTAATTACATATTGTAGCTTTTGATATTGCTTATCCATTTCTTGAGAATATTCAAAATAATTCTCATCATGCTTTTTCTTAATAGTACTTGCCGCAAATCTTGATCTATCAATTGATCTTCTTGGCTCTTCATCTCTATTTATAGGCTTATAGCCACCAACCTTTAAATCAAGATAAACATTTGATTTTTCTTCTACGAAATTCTTTAATGATTGAATTCTATCTTCAAAGCCTACACTACTTGTAAGTACTGCAAAATGGTCATCTGATATTCTTGCAGTAATATCATCATTAAATGTTAATGATACTACTTCTGCAAAATTAATTAAGAATTTATTACCATTTTCAAATCCATTCTTATCATTATATGTTTTAAAATTCTCAATATTTATAAATAGATAAATATAATTATCTAAATTAATATCAGGATTTTTAATTAATTTATTTGATGCTTCTGTAAAATAACGGAAGTTATGAATACCAGTTAAATCATCATAAATTGTTAAACGATATAATTCTTCAGATTTAGTTGCTTCACGATATCTTTGCTGATAAATAGATACAGTTACTGCAATTAAAGATATTAGGAAGGTAATATAATTAACCTTTTCACCTTCTGCAAATATTCTATTTAAGCCATCAGAATCTAATAAGAAATAAAATCCAGTAAATATGCTTGTTAAAAGAATAATTGTAATATATGGTCTCCAAATTAATAAACAACCAACAAATATAACCATTGTTAAGAAGCATAAAATAGATTTAATTTCAAAGCTTGAAGGATAATTTTTAATATCATCTAAATTAACTGTATATCCAACCTTTGCAGGTAAGCCTGTTTCATATCTAAATTTTGAAAAGAAATCTGTATAGCCTACCTTAACACCAAAGGCAAGGCACATCATTGCAAAAAATACTACTACAACAACAGATATTATTTCATTATTTTTCTTAAATATCATTTGATATATTGTATGACCCATAATTGCAAGACCAAGCAATAATGCAAATAGATAAAAGAATATAACGCCTAAATTTGATACTACATAATAATTACTTACATCCCATTTATCAAAATTAGGTCCATCTAATTCTTTAAAAATGAATAATGAATATAAAACCAATAATGATGAGCCTACAAAGGCAAATATTTTACCTTTTGTAGTTTCTACAAATTTATTTCTTAAATAGCTTATTGCGAAAATAAGCATTGCTCCTGATGCAATAATGAACAATATAAATAATGAAGTATATGTAAATTGAGCATCAAACCAGCTTGTTGTCTTCATCGCATCAATTACATATTTATTTGTACTTCTTATAATCATCCAAATTTCAAGAATGATGATAATAGTGGTCATATAAATACTACTTCTTATATTGGCTTCATTAATATGCTTATTAACATATTTAGACTTTTTATTAAAGCCTAATAATCTACATATAAAATCTATTATAGCCACAAAATCACCAGCTTCCTAAAACTATCTAACTAAGTTTTTATTCCTTTTCTTTTTTCTTAAATCATCATCAGCAATTTTAATTATTTTTTCTAATGAATTTTCATCAATATCGTCAATATTTTTAATTACCTTATCAAATGATGTATATCCTATTGTAACAGATAATAAATAGCTACCCTGTGATTCAACTCTTAGCTCTTCATTAATGTAATTTATAAGCATATCAATTTCAAATTCATTTTCGGCATCAGTGATAAATACAAATTCATCACCACCATAACGATATGTAAATGCGTTTCTTTCTGAAGCAATTGTTTTTAAAATTCTTGCGATATGCTTTAAAGCCTTATCGCCTTCTTCATGACCATATGTATCATTTATTTCTTTAAATTTATCACAGTCCATGAATAATAAATATTGCTTCTTATTCTTATTAGAATATTTAGAAATTGCTGATAATTTATCTAATACACTTCCACGATTATACATTCTTGTTAGATAATCTATACTCATTTTTTTCTCAAGATTTAAGATATTTTTACCTAATTCTTTTTCATATAATACTCTATTATTTGAATCTTGGGTATAAAATACAAATATTAAATCTTTATTTTCTTTAACAAGCTTCACATAGCTTGTTAAATATCTTTCTTTATCACTCTTATATGTAGATTTATATGTATAAGATTGATAATAACCTGGCTTAATCTTTTTCAAATTTTTAATTTGAATTAAATTATAAATTTCATGCTTTGTATTCGTATCAATAATACTATCAAGCTCCTGCTGCATAAATTCAAGCCAAGGCATGCATATTTTTTTAGATAAAATAGTATTATCATCTGGATAATATGTAACTATTTTATCCTTTGTAATATTATAAGATACCATTGATACAAATTCATGTGATAGGGCAGAAACAAATACATCAGATATAGTTTTTCTTTCTTCCTTTTCTTTAATTGATTTTAAAACAAGATCTGTATTATCAATAAATGATGCAAAGAATATTTTTTCATTATTCTTCATTATCACCTTATATCTTATTACAACATAATGAATCTTATCATCCTTTTTCATTGTAGATACA
>JAILBI010000094.1 GCA_024681175.1 Acholeplasmatales bacterium | reverse complement strand
GGTGTTTTTGAAGCATAATAAATATTTACAATTAAATGAATTAAGATAAATGCAATAAATACAACACCTATTGCAATACACATTCTATAATCTATTAATGAAGAGATGATTAAAAATATACCCATTACATAAAGGAATATTTTATAGCTTAATGAAGCTGCCTTAAGTCTTATGAATTTATTTCTTTCATCAGTCTTTTTTAATATGATTTGATTTGCAAATTCATCATCCTTCATTATTCTAATATATTTTATAATTTTATATATTAAATATGCTTCAAAAACACCAACTAATACATATGGAAGCCATAAATAAACATGAAATAATGATTTTTCTTTAAATTCCATATGAAGGATGCGCATTCCAACAAATATAATTATTGGTAATGTAGTTGATAATGACATTATCAATATTTTCTTTTTTGTTATATTTCTAATTTTTTCTAAATTAGCGTTCATTCTAATCACCATCCTCTATAATAAATACATCATCTACATTAACATTAAATGTTTTAGCTATTTTAATTGCTAAAGGCAGTGAAGCGACGTATTTTCCTTGTTCAATGGAGATTATTGTTTGTCTTGTAACTCCAAGCTTTTTTGCAAGCTCTTCTTGCGTAAGATGAGACATTTTACGATATTCATGTACTTTATTTTTCATTTAAAATGCCTCCTTCTTAGCTTTATAATCTAATTAATTCCTCATTTGCAAGCTTTCTCTTTTGATCTTCATCAATTAATGGTTGAATAACAAGATCAAGCTTTCCTTCAATTACCGCATCAAGACGGTTAAGTGTAAGACCTATACGGTGGTCTGTAACACGGTTTTGTGGATAATTATAGGTACGAATTTTTTCAGCTCTTGCACCTGTACCTACAAGATTTTGTCTAACTGAGCCTTCCTTTGCGGCTTTTTCTTCATCACGTCTTGCCTTAAGTCTTGTTTTTAATAATCTTAAAGCTGTTGCTTTATTTTCATGTTGACTTCTTGCAATCTGGCATGCAACGAAATCGCCTGTAGGAAGATAAGTTACTCTTACTGCTGAATAGGTAGTATTAACACCTTGTCCACCAGGTCCTGATGAGCAGAATGTATCAATTTTTAAATCTTTTTCTTCTAATACAATATCATCATCATCTTCAGCCTCAGGTAATACTAATACTGTTGCGATAGATGTTTGAATTCTTCCTTGTGATTCAGTAACTGGAACACGTTGAACACGATGTCCACCACTTTCATATTTCATGAATGAATAAACCATTTCACCTGAAATTGAAAATGAAATATTTGAATATCCACCTGCAGTACCAGGCATTGCATCATCAATAACTATTTTCCAGCCTCTAGATTCAGCATAATGCTGATACATTCTAAATAAATCACCTGCGAAAATATTTGCTTCATCGCCGCCTACTGCACCTTTAATTTCGACAACAACGTTTCTTTCATCATTTTTATCCTTAGGAAGTAATAATATTTTTATTTCTTCATCAATTTCTTCAATTCTTTTATTTGTATCCTGATATTCTATTTCAGCCATATCAGCAATTTCAGGATCATCACTTTTTCTCATTTCCTTTAAATCTGGAAGTGATTCCTTTAATTTCTTTTGTTCACGATAAAGCATTACTGTCTTTTCAAGTCCACGTTGCTCCTTTGATAATTCAGTAAGTTTTTTAATATCGCTTATAACTTCAGGATCCATCAATTGACGAGATATTTCTTCATATCTTTCTTCCATCATTTCTAAACGTTCTAACATATAAATTCTCTAAACCTCTCTTACATCTCTATATCGCTAGTTGGTTCTTCATTCATCTTAGTTTCAGTGAATTTTTGATTTGGGCGGTTAAAGCTCAACATAATACCAGGATTTGTTGCTGGTGAACCAGATCTATTCTTAGCGACTAATAATTCAATAATTCCTTTGAGCTTTGTTTGCTTATTATATAATTCATCACTATATAAGAACATAACAATATCCGCATCCTGCTCAATAGAACCTGAATCTCTTAAATCTGATAATAACGGTCTTTTATCTTCTCTCTTCTCAAGTTCACGTGATAATTGTGATAATGCAACTACAGGAATAGAAAGCTCACGTGCCATCAATTTTAAACTTCTAGTTATTCTTGATACTTTCTCCTGTGTAGATAATCTTTCTGATCCTTTTTCAGAATCAATAAGCTGTAAATAGTCAATTACAACAAGGTCAAGACCATGCTCTAATTTATGCTTTCTACATTTAGCTCTTATTGCAGAAACAGTAATATTTGATGTGTCATCAAAATATAAATTTAAATTCTTTAATTCTTCACAGCTATTGTTATAAGCTGTAGAATATGTTGAATCAAAATTACCTACCTTTAAATCTGATAATGAAACACCAGATGATGCAGCAAGTAATCTTTCAACAAGCTGTGTAGCTGGCATTTCTAGTGAGAATAAAGCTACAGATGCTTTTGCATTCTTGTTTAATTCACATACATTTCTTGCCAAATTTAGCGCAAATGCAGATTTACCTACACCTGGTCTTGCTGCAAGAATTAATAAGGCTCCATCCTGAAGACCTAATGTCTTATTATCTAAAGTAGGGAAACCTGTTTTTAATCCTACAATATTTGATCTTCCAACATTTTCAGTAATGTTTTTATTAACCTCATCTACAACTGATCTTATTGAGGTTAAGGATTGTTGATTTCTTTGTGTAGATAAATCAAATATATCCTTTTCAATCTTTTCAATAAAATCTGATGTAGTTAAGCTTTGATCAAAGCCATATTGTGATAATGAGTCTAATGTGTTAATTGCGCTTCTTCTTAAAGCTTGATTTTTAACACGCTCAGCATATGTTTCAAAATTAACAATAGTATATTCTCTTTGTGCGATATATGTAATATATTCATCTCCACCACTTTGTGTCTTAAGCCCTAATTGAGCAATTTCACCACGTACTGTAGTAATATCAACACTATCGCCTTTTTCAAAAAGTCTTCTTATAGCTTCATATATTATTCTATTTTTATTTGAATAAAAGTCATCACTTTTTAATGTGTCCATTAGCTGGGCAACAATTCCTTCATCAACGAAGCAACAGCCTAAAACACCAATTTCAGCTTCTTCATCATAAGGTATGACTTTATTTCTGATTTTTTCTTTTTCAGCCATAAAACTATTTTTCGCTCTTTTCTTCTAATACCTTAACTTCAAATTCTGCAACAATATCAGTATCTAATTTAACCTTAACAGTATAAATACCTACTGAATTAATATCACTTGATAATTCAACATCCTTCTTATTAAGATGTAGACCATATTTCTTTTCAAATTCATCACAAATAACTGTTTTAGAAACATTACCAAACTTTTTACCATTTGCACCAAGCTTAATAGTAACTTCAATAATCTTATTATCAATATCTGATTTAAGCTTAGTAAGAAGTCTCTTACGTTCTTGCTCTTGATTCTTTTGAACCTTAATTTCTTCTGCAACCTTTTCTTGATTTTCTTCTGTTGCAGCCATAGCCTTCTTATTTGCAATTAAGAAATTACCGAATCCATTAGGAACATCGATAATTTGATTCTTTTTACCTTTACCTTTAACATCTTCAAGTAAAATAACTTTCATTTCCTTCACACCCTTATCATCAAAGTAGTAGCTTAAATTCTTTGTAAGCTTTTCTTTTACATCCTCAATAGAAATACCCTTAAGCTGTACGGCAGCACTATTGTAGTGTCCACCGCCACCCATTTGCTCCATAACAATTTGAACATTAAATACTTCACCTAAGCTTCTTGCTGAAATACCAACTAAATCCTCATCAATTCTACCAATTGTAAATGATGCATCGATTCCACTAATAGTTAATAATCTATCTGATATTTTTGCAAGTGTAGTTCTATCTTTAATTTTTTCATTTTCACCAAGTGTAACAATCGCGAATTTATCACCATAAATTTCAGATCTTGAAATCGCACTTGATAACATCTTTTCGTCATCAATTGATTCTCTTAATAATTGACGAACATAAACGATATCTCCACCCATTTCTCTAATAGATGAACATGCATCAAATGTCATTGATCTTGTACGCATTGTGAAATTATTTGTATCAACAATAATTGCGGCAAGCATTATTGATGCTTCAAATTCAGTCAATTTAATATCTTGAGAATAGAACATAAACATCTCAACAAGTAGCTCAGTTGCACTTGAAGATTGTGTATCAACATAATAAGTTAAATAATTTGAATAACCAACATCACCAGCTCTATGGTGGTCAACAATACAAATACGTTGTGCCTTGCTATATAATTCCTTAAACATTACAAGTGATGGTGATTGAGTATCTGTAATAAATAACAATGTTTCAGGTGTTAATAATTTAATACCTTCTTCATATGGAATAATATTTTTGCTTAATTCTGGATATTTCTTAATATCTTGAAATATTCTTTCAACAGTAACATCGGCTTTACTAACCTCAAATACCATTTTACAATCCTTACCAGAAGTTCTTACCATTTCATATGCAGCAATCATTGAGCCTAAGGCATCAACATCGGCGAAATTATGACACATTAATAATACATTGCTTGAATTTGTAACTGCATCCTTAATAGATTCAGCAAACTGTCTTACGTTACCTAAATCCTTCTTTTCAGGTGAATTTGCACTACCACCGAAATATTGAATGGATTGACCTTCAATATTTACAACGATTTGGTCTCCACCACGACGTTCTGCAAGCTCTATTGCGTTATTTGCAAGATTACCAAGCTCTGAATAATCATTGTCGTAACATGCAACACCCATTGAAATAAATGCCTTTAAACGATTGTTCTTCTCTGTAATTTCATGTATTTCATTCATTACTGAGAATTTATCTTCTGTCATCTTATTTAAATTTTCTTGGTCAACAATAAATACCATTCTATCATCATCAACTGATTGTAAGAAGCAATTGAACTTCTTAGCCCAGTTTTCAATAGCTTGCATAATTTGTCCACGAATAACTGAACGCTGTTGAACGTCGAAAATACTTAATGATTCTTCAAGATTATCTATTGAAATAATACCAATTGATGTAACACGATTGAAATAACGTGCTTTAATTTTTTCTCTTTCAGTTACATCAAATACATAAATGATATGATCATCAACATTATGAATGATGTCATAATTTTTATTTTTATAATTCAAAATAATATTTGTTTCTTTATCATTTATTAATTTATCATAAAATTTTTGAGAAATAGATTCTAAAGGCATACCAAGTGGATTTGAAAAGATCATTGAAGCATATCCATTTGTCCAAACAATATAATTAGTATCATCATAAAGTAAAATACCAATTGGTAAATGATTGAATACCTCATCTCCTGCTTGTTCAACATGGTATGAAATCTTTGTCCATTGATTTAGTTTCTCATTAGCATCCTTTAAAAGTCTTCTTTGCTTTTGCTGTATTTT
>JAILBI010000183.1 GCA_024681175.1 Acholeplasmatales bacterium | reverse complement strand
CATTTGTATCCCTATATTTGTAAATACCACCATATCCACCAATTAATAATTCAGTATCTTTATCTAGATATTTATTCTTATTTCTTCTAATAACATTATCTTTATAATAAATGATATTAATACCTAATTCTTTAGCTGCTTTATATTGCTCTTCTGTTTGACACATTACAGCTAATTCTTTAGTTTCAGGAAATACTAACTTATCATAATTAAATGGCTTTTTAGTTATTTCATTTCTCAATCTAAATCTTTCACTATCTAATTCAATTATTAATTGTCTTCTTAATTCATTTATTTTAGATACAGGAATAAAGATATTTTCTGCATAAAAATAAACTTCATTTAAATAATAAATTGAATCTCCCATTTTAGAAAAAGATCTAACAAAAGAATCTTTATCTAGTGGATGGCTTTTAGCCTCATCACAATAAAAATCAGATTCTATAGTCACATTAGTATCGCCACATGTTGCGTTAATGACCATCTTTTCATCTTTTGAGCCATATACAGTAACATCAATAGGGAATCTTCTAAATTCTTTAGGAAATGTATTTGTTATTTCATCATAGAATTTAACATCCTTTGTTTTATATACTAATGAACCAATTTTTACATCTTCTTTTATTTTAATTACGCATTTATTATTAGCAGTTGATATTAAATTATCATTTAAATCATATAATCTTGTTACTGAAAGATTAACATCATTTAATCCTTCAGCGATTCTAATAATATCATTTTGATTTAATTCAGACTTTAATGTTAATTCATATCCACCTTTAATAGCTTTAGATACATAGCCAATTTCATAACCAAAATTATTAGGTCTTCTAACATTAGTTATATCCTTCTTATCCTCAAAGAACATATAACCTTTTGTAAATGTTCTATTAAATGTTTTATTTAATCCATTAACTAAATGCTTATCTAATTTGTTATCCAAGGCAGCGCGATATGTTCTAGTTATATTAGCTACATATTCAGGTTCCTTCATTCTACCTTCAATTTTTAATGAATCAATATCCTTTAGTTCATTTATTTTATCAATAGTATTTAAATCCTTCATAGATAAGATATATGAGTCAGCAATTAATCTATTTTCAGTTGTATTAATTAGCTTATATTTTTTACGACATGAGCCTACACATCTACCTCTATTACCAGATCTATATCCAATTAAGCCACTCATTAAACAACCACCAGAATATGATACACATAAAGCTCCGTGAGCAAATATTTCAAGTGGTAATTTAACAGCTCTTTTAATAGCATTTATTTCATCTATATTACATTCTCTAGATAATACAATTCTTTTAGCACCTAATTCTTTAAATAATAGAGCACCCTCTTTATCATCGATACCCATTTGAGTTGATGTATGAGCTTCCATCAATGGATAGTTTTTAACTACATAATTAAAAATAGCTAGATCTTGAATAATAACTCCATCAACACCAACCTTATATAGATAATCGATTTGCTTATAAGCATCCTCTAATTCTTTATCAAAAACAATTGTATTCATAGTGACATATACTTTAACATTTCTTAAATGACAATATTTAACTGCCTCTAAAAGACCATCCTCATCAAAATTTGAAGCATAAGCTCTCGCACCAAATTTAGACATACCTAAATAAATGGCATCAGCGCCATTTGATACAGCAGCTATTAAAGCATCCATATTTCCAGCAGGGCATAAAAGCTCACTCATATATATCACCATTCCTTTAAATAACCATATACATTATAACTACAAAATAGAAAAAATGCCATAATAGGCATTATTTCAAATTATAATTAATTTTTAAATATCTTATTCTCACTTATATCCTTAGCTAGGCTTGGACATTCTCCTCCAACCTTAATATCATAAACTATATTACCATCTAATAATTTAATATCATTTATAACTCCAACCTTTAAATCATTATCTTTATGAAATGATACAAAATCACCCTTTTGAAATTTTGAATCAATTCTTATTTTTTTCTTAAATAATCCCATAAAACACCTACACATTTTCTAATGCTTTTTTTATTTCTTCATCTGATGCTAAACCTATAGAATATACAGTTGCCGCACCAATATTTACTCCAACCTTTAAAGCCTTAGTATAATCCTTTGTTTTTAAATATTCATAAATGAATCCAGCAACTAATGAATCTCCAGCACCTACACTATCATATGCATTTCCATTATAAGGCCTAGTATAGATAGGCTTTAAGTTCTTTCCAATCATATAAGCGCCATCTTTTCCTAGTGATACAATGACATTTAAAGCCCCAAGCTCTAATAACTTATTAGATGCATTTAAAAGATCTTCATTTGTCTTAATCTTATATCCAATTACTTCTTCTAATTCTTCTTTATTTGGCTTAACTAAAAATGGATGATATTTTAAAGATTCTAGCAAGGTCTTGCCTGTTGTATCAATAATTATTTTAGTATTCCTTTTTTCTAATTCAGATAATAATAATTCAAATGAATTCTTATATTCAAATTTAGGCAATGAACCAGAAATAACAACAATATCCTCACTATCACAATCTGATATCTTTTCTATTAACTCTCCTAAATCATCTTTACTAATTTTAATACCATTACCATTTATAGCTGTTTCCTCAGACGCGTTTATTTTGACATTAATTCTTGTAATACCATCAACTTCGACAAAATCATTGGCAACTCCAATTGAATTAAGCTCTTGTTCAATGTATTTACCAGTAAATCCACCAACAAATCCAGTCGCGACTGACTTAACACCAAGCCTTGATAAAACAATTGATACATTAATCCCCTTACCACCCGGAGTATATATCTCTTTTCTTGTTCTATTTATTTTTCCCTTTTCTAGATTATCTAAATATACAGAATAATCAATAGATGGAGAAAAGGTAATTGTGTAGATCATACTAACATCTCCTATCTGAAGCTTTTGACCCAATTAATTAATGAAGGCTTATGATTGTTATCATAAACTGTTTTTCTCATATAATCTGTAACATTTCCATTCTTAGCCATCTTATCTAGAATCAACTGATGAAGCTCATCAATATTCATTTCCTCAAGTGGCTTATTTGGAACCTCTATTCTTTCTTTTACTTCTTCCTTATTTTCTATTTTAATATCTAATGCTTTTACATTATCATATCCGTTTGCTACAAAAATTTCACCAGAATATGCTTTTACATTAATATTAAGCTTATTATCTTTTTTATAAATGACATCACCAGATAATATTCCTACATATTTATCATGATATGCATTATTAATATTAATGTTATTATCTTTATCATCATTTGATACAATTATTATTATTTGATTATTATCTAATACTCTCTCATATGCAAATACTCTATTTGTTAATAATAATTCATTATATTTTCCATATGATAATATCTTAGAATCATTCTTAATCTTACATAATCTTTTAAATAAATCTTCGAATTTATCATTCTTATAATCGTCTATATTTAATTTAGGTCTTAATGAATAATCAGAACCTTTTTCCTTTTTACCCTCAATACCAAATTCAGAACCATAATAAATTGATGGGATACCAGGTAATGTAAATAGCATTACATTAACTGGAATAAAATAATTTTTATTATCTAATTTAGTATATATTCGCTCTACATCATGATTATCTAAAAAATTATATAAATACGATAAATTCATATTTTCAATTCTTTTTACAGTGTGAGCTATTTCAAAAAAATTATTAGTATTCATACCAGAATATAATGCTTTATGTAATGAATAATTAGTAACAGATTCAAGCATTTCATTATTAACCCATCTAGTATAATCTCCATGAATTACTTCACCCATTAGCCAAAAATCATTCTTTTTAGAATCACATAAACATCTTAAATCCTTCATAAATTGAAAATTTAAAACATCAGCAGCATCAAGTCTTATACCATCTAAATCAAATTCATCTATCCAAAAGCTTACAACATCTAAAAAATATCTTCTAACTTCATCATTATAATGATTTAGCTTTACTAATAAATTATATCCACCCCAGTTATCATATGAAAAACCATCATTATATTCATTGTTATTATTAAAATTTACATTTAAAAACCAATCCTTATATCTAGAATCCCACTTCTTTTCCTTTAAATCTTTAAAAGCAAAAAAGTCTCTTCCAACATGATTAAATACACCATCAAAAATAACTTTTATATTATTATCATGGCAATACTTAACAAATCTTTTTAAATCTTCATTTGTACCTAGTCTTGAATCTAACTTTTTATAATCAGTTGTTTCATAGCCATGACCAACTGATTCAAATAGTGGTCCAATATATAATGCATTAAAACCATAATCCTTTATGTGATCAACCCATTTAAAGCATTCATTTATCCTAGATTCACCTAAAACATAATTGTTTTCTTTAGGACATCCACATAATCCTAAAGGATATATGTGATAAATAATTGCCTCGTTATACCACGCCATATTAAAAACCTCGCTTTAAATTACATTTATTTTATCACAAAAGAAAAAAAGAAAAAAGAATAGTGATCTATTCTTATTTCATATTGTTTTTATTATTATTCATTAATTCCATTTGATGTACTATCTCATCAATCGCAAATTTACCATTAGATAAGCTTCTTGGAATACCACCAATTTGAGTAATCCATTGACCTGCATGATATAAATTAGATATGAATTTATCCTTAATCTCAAATGACTTTCTTTCTCCAAATGGTGTCGCAAGACTTGATAAATAAGCACCTTTATATGTATAAGTCTTCTTCTCAAATGATAAAGGAGAAGCAACATCTACTAAAGAAATATAATCTTTAACCTTAGGAAATTTATTAATATAAACATTCATTGCTAAATTTCCTAATTCTTCTTTATATTCATAATAAGTTCCATTTTCATATTTTTCTTTAAATACATCATAATCCTTAACATGTAAATCAATTAAACATATTAATGTTGTTGAACCATCATTATTCTTTAAATATGGATATGCTCTATAATGTAGGGTTTGATTCTTTGATGATCCTACTGTAATACCTTCTTCATAATGAATTAAAGTAAAATGATCAATTGGTTCTTTATATTCCTTATCAATTTTCATTGCTATATAAACAGTTGATATTAAAGGATAATTAATAATATCATCAAAAATATAATCAACATATTTATCATGATATTGCTTATCTAAAAGCTTCTCATAAAAATAATGTAATGGTGATGCGTTAATATAATAATCAGCTTCATATTTTTTATTTAATGACTCAATATTAACAATAGAATTATTTTCAATATTTAATTTTGTTATTTCTTCATTTAATATAAGATTTCCACCTAATTCTTTAAACTTCTTCTTCATATTTAGTGATAAATCTAAGCTTCTACAATAAATTGTATCGGCGTTATCAGTAATAAATTGTGATATTATACCTACAAAATATGTTAAAGAATAATATGAAGGCATAAACGATAAGAAAAAGTGTTTTAACACATCTGAATTAAATGAATTAGCAAAATCTAAAATTGACATATTAATAGTCTTATTCCAAGCTAATGCCATTGGGGCAATATTCTTAATATATCCAACTACTTCTGTCTTCTTTAAACAGCTAACAGGCTTTCCGGTATGAAATGGAACATTTTTAAATCTTTTCAATAATTTAAAAAATAAATTGAGAGAAGATTTATCATTTGAATCATTAACAAAAGAAAATAATTGTTCCTTCAATTTTGATGCGTCACGCGATACTTCTATAACAACATCATTATAAATGTATTTATAAAAGAATGGTGGCTTATAGATTTTAACATCATCTAACATACCAACTTCTTTATATATTGGCAACATATTACCTCTAGATGAACCAGTAATCCAATGGACACAGCCATCAATCATGATTCCATCCTTATACCAGGTAGTACATAAACCACCAATTTCATTATTCTTTTCAACGATAGTTACGGAAAAACCTGCCTTTAGGGCATAAATACCTGCCGCTAAACCTGATAGGCCTCCACCAATAATGACAATCTTTTTCATATTCCCCTCATACAAACACAATTATTATACCAAATATATATGAAATGAACAATCCAACATATATTAATTATTAATATATTAAAGTAAATATTTTATGGTATACTCATATGTGAAAAAGAGATGAGAATTATGGAAGCTAAGAAAAAAGTAATTATTATAGGAGCTGGTATTTCTGGAATGACAGCCGGAATATACGCACAAGAAAATGGCTTTGATGTAACTATATATGAAAAACATACTATTCCAGGTGGACAATGTACAGGCTGGACTAGGGATGGAGCTTTTATTGATGGATGTCTCCACTGGATTGTAGGCGTTAACCCTAAAAAGCAGCTTTTCCCTATTTGGAAGCATATTGGCGCTTTTGATGAAAATACTAAAATTTATGTTACAGACTATTTTAATAAATATGATATAGATGGTGAAATAGTAACTTTCTATTCTGATCTAAAAAAATTGAAGCAGGAGCTTCTTAGAATAGGACCTGACGATAAAAAAATAATTAATGAATTTATTAAAGCTATTAAGCATTATCAGCATGTTACTATTCCTGTTAAAAAGCCAATGGACATGATGAATCCATGGGATTATACAAAAATCGGTTTAAAGATGCTTCCAATGCTTCTACCATATTTAAAATATACACATATAACTGTAAAAGAATTTGCTGAAAAATGTAAATCTAAATTATTAGAAAAAACATTTAAAAAGGCTTTATTTGAAAATTATAATCTACATTCACTTTTATATATTATGCAGGCATTATCTCAAAATGATGCCGGAATTCCTGAGGGTGGTTCTTTAAAGGTATCATTAAGAATTGCTGATAAATTTAAAAGCATTGGTGGAAAACTAATATTAAATACTTCTGTTGATAAAATAAGTATAGAAAATGGTAAAGCAAATGGCGTATTTTTGGATAATGGTGAATTCGTTAAAGCAGATTATGTTATATCAGCAATAGATGTTCATCATACATTACATAATTTATTAGATAATAAATATAATGCTGAATTCTATAATAAAAGATTTAATGATCAGGAAAAAAATCCATTATCACTTTGTGTATTAGCATCATATAAGGTAACCAAGGATATATCAAATATTCCTAGAATGATTGAATTTGATATTGAACCATTCTATATTGGAAAAACAAAAATATCCGTATTAAATCCTAGAAATTATTCATTTGATAAAACATTAAATAATGGCTTTACTACTATTACTGTATTAATCCGTGTAGGCGATGATTTATATGACACATATAAAGCAATGACTAAGGAAGAGTATTTAAACGAGAAGCAAAAAATAGGAAATAAAATATTAAATTATTTAAAGCTATATTTTAAATTAACTGATGATGACATAAAATTCATTGATTTAACTACTCCATTAACATATGAAAGATATTGTAATTCATATCGTGGCTCATACCAATCATTTGTCACAACAGCAAGCCATGAAAAGCTAATGGATACAGGATTAATTGATGGCTTAAAGAATTTTGTTATTGCAGGACAATGGGTAATGCCACCTGGAGGGCTTCCAATAGCCCTATTTACAGGTCGTCATGCCGCATACCGTATAACTAGATGGGAAAAGAAAAAATTTAAAGCATAAGAAAATGGTACTATTCCAATAATGGACTAGTACCACTTTTTTATTTTCAGTAATATTTTTCTTTAAATTCCTGATAAGGAATTGGCTTGCTATAATAATAGCCTTGAATTGAATCACATCCGATTTTAGTTAAATATTCAACATTTTCTTTAGTTTCTACACCCTCACAGATAGTAGTCATATTCATCATCTTAATTAATTCAATAAGCTTATCAAGCATAATCTTTACATTACTATTTTCTAAATCTATACAGAAGCTCTTATCAAATTTAATTGTATCAAAATTTAATTTAGCCATAGATACTAAATTAGAATATCCAGAACCGAAGTCATCCATTGATACCTTATATCCAATATCATGTAGCTTACAAATAAATTCAAAAATCTTCTTTGAATTTTCGTAATACATACCTTCTGTTATTTCTATTTCAATATATTTTGGATCAATATCATATCTCTTTCTAATTCTTTCAATGTTATTAATATAATCATCAAAATCAGAAACAAATCTAGATACATTAACAGAAATAGGAACTACATTCTTTTCCTCATTAATTAATCCTCTTTGATATCTACATACATTTTCAAATACAGAATAATCTAATTTATCGATGATACCCTGTTGTTCAAAAAGTGGAATGAATGTATCAGGGAATAATAATTTTTCTCCTTTATATTTCCATCTAGTTAAGGCCTCAGCACCAACTAATTCTTTAGTTTTTGTTGAAATCTTTGGCTGTAAATATAATAAGAATTCATTCTTATCTAATGCTTCATCAATTCTTAATACCATTTCACTCTTAAATAAGGCTTCATTCTTTACATCATCAGAATAATAAAGAATTTCATTTGTTTTATTTAATGTTCTTGTTAAATTAGCATTGCTTACAGCATCTATTAATCTATCATCCTTAGAATTAGCTGCATAAGCACCTGTTTGTAATGATAAATCATGAAGGTTATTTGCTTTAGTAAATTCATGAACAGCATTACATAATTTTTTATAAAAATTACCAATTCTCTTTTCACAATGATATCTAAAATAAATAACAAATGGGCCTGAATGATGTTTACCGTAAATAATATCTGGCTCTTCATTTAAAACATTAACCATTATCTTTACTAATTCCAGCATCTTCTTTCTACCAATAATAGAGCTATAGCTGATAATATTTCTAATATCAATTTCTAAAATAGTAAATTCAATTATATTTTTAGCGATTATTTCCTCACCAGTTGTTTTAAAGAAATAAACGAAATTTTTACATCCATAATATGCATCTAAATATAATGTTTTATAGTTTGTTTCCTTTAAATAATTCTTTTGAATATATGAAGCAAATAGCTGAGATACTAATAAGAATACTTGGAAATCCTCAGGCTGCCAATGTCTAGCACCTGTAGTCATATCAAATCTAATGATACCAAATGATCTACCATTAACTATTAATTCAAAGGACATAGTAGCTGTAGTTTGATCCTTAGGTAATATATTTACAAGAGGATAATCGACAGATAAATTTTTAGAATCATCAATTGTAACATACATTTTAGTGCCTAATGCTTTAGCCCAATATGGAATAATATCATCAACACAATAAACCTCATGCTTTATACTAACCATAGGGTTATACCATACATGATGCTTCATAATAGTATTAGTTTTAATATTTAATCTAGCAATTGAAACTCTATCTATATAAAAATAGCTACCTACTAATGATAAAGCCTCTTCAATTGCTTTATCAAAATTAGTATCATCTGCTAATACCTGATTAATATTAGTAATCATTGAATAAACATCATTTTTAGCTGATA
>JAILBI010000180.1 GCA_024681175.1 Acholeplasmatales bacterium | reverse complement strand
TATAAATCAGCTAATATTATTAATGCCTCAACTGATATATTAGTTTTACCAAGCTCTATATCAGAATAAGTATTTTGTGATATATGTAAAATACTTGCTATATATTTTTGTGTATAATCATGATCTATTCGTAAATCTTTTAATTTTTTTATATACATAAAATCACCAAAAAAGATTATACATTATCGAATATAACGATATTGTAAAATATCGGTAAAACCGATATAATAAATTCAGAATTCAAACTTTTAAAGTTAAAAAGGAGGATTTTATGAAGAAAGTTTTATCGATTGTATCTTTAATTGGATTTTTAATATTATTTTTAATTAGCTGTGGAAATAAAAGTAATAATGATAATCCAAATGTTGAGAAGTCCTCTAGTGTAAGTACAACAACACAAGAAAGTAAAACATCTACAAGTACATCAAGAGAAAATTCAACTAATACAAATAATAATGGCAATTATTATAATGTTGTATTTAAAGATTATGATGGAACTATTTTACAATCATCATCTGTAAAAGAAGGTACAACACCTTCATATGATGGAGTAAATCCTACAAGAGAAAATGATGATGATTTTTCGTACACATTTAGTGGATGGAATCCATCATTATCAAATGTAAATTCGGATACAGTTTATGTTGCAACATATACAAAAGAAGATTTACCATATCAAATTACAATTAATCTTAATGGTGGAACAACTAATACTAATTTAAAAACATCTTTTAAAACTAATAAATTTTCAAAAGATTTATTACCTTTTGATTTATTTAAAAAAGGTTATAAGTTTAAAGGATATGATTATAATAATAGTTTAGTATTTGATGAAAATGGTAATATAATTAATAATTATGAAATGGCTTCAAATATGATATTTAAAGCTGTATTTGAAGAAGCAGTTTCACTTATCATATCTTATTCAATATATAATCCAAAGACAAATGAATTAATCAAGATAGAATCTAATCCTGATTTAATTGGAGATATATCTAAATCAAATAGTTATAATTATAATACAAATGTTAATCTTAAAGCAGATACTAACGATGGATATGAATTTATTGGTTGGTATTATGATGGAGTTAATATATCAACAGAAGCCAATTATAATTATATGATGTGGGATGATGATATCGAGCTAGAGGCTAGATTTAATTATGTCATATTTAATATGCATGTATTTTCAAATAATCCTGATCTTGGTGAAGTAATGATCAGAAATGGTAATAGTCAAACATTTTATAATGAAGAAACATTACAACGTTATTATACAGAATCAGTTACTATTGCAGCTAAGACAACATCTTCAATAAGATTCTTAGGATGGTATGATGAAAATAATAATTTAGTTTCACCTAATGCAGTATATACTTTTAATATGGTTGACAAAAATTATTCATTAGAAGCTAAATGGAATAATTTTAATATAACATATGATCTTGATGGTGGAATAAATAATTATAATAATCCAACATCATATAATGTGGATATGCAAAATATCACATTATTAAATCCTACAAGAGAAGGATATACATTTGTTGGATGGCAATATAAAAGCAATATTATTACATCTATTAATACATCTAATATTTGCTATATGAACTTAAAAGCTTTATGGACATATTATACTTTAACAACTAATGTGAATAATTCGGAAGCTGGTAGTGTTTCATCATATAATAATACTAAAGTAACTAAAGACAAATCAGTAACAATTACAGCTCAAGCAAATCAGGGATATACATTTGTAGGCTGGTATGATGGAGATAATTTAATATCAGATAAACCATCATATACATTTACAATGCCTGATAAAAATTTATCATATATAGCTAAATGGATAGAAACACCTATTAATTTAAGTAAAAATATTGATGAAGCAGGTAGTGTATCAATCGTGGGAGATAGAATTATTGGAAAAGCAGTGACAATTACAGCTCAAGAAAATCCGGGATATACGTTTGTAGGCTGGTATAACGGTGATACTGAGTTAACAAAAGAATTATCATATACATTTACAATGTCTATGGAAAACATTACATATGAGGCTAGATTCAGTATTAATAAATATACAATCACAATTGATAATCAAGTTGAAGGTGTGATAATTACAGGAATTACAAGTGGAAACGAATATGAATATAACACTGAAATATTTTTAACTGCTTCAAATGCTCCGTCAGGAATATTTTTTGTATGGACTAGAGATGATGATAATTCTTGTTTTGTTGGAAATAAGTATACTTTTAAAGTTCCTTTTAAAGATTTGATTATAACAACATTTATCAGCAATATTTATACTAGAGAAGATAATAAAATATATTTTGGCTCATATCCACAAACAAAAATAACTGATGATACATTAATTAATGAATTAAATACATTGGCAGGTGATTTACCAACAGCATCAGATACAAAAGCATGGACTGATTATAATTATTATATTGAAGATAACATAACAAATTTCATGTTCTATCAAGATATAGATTATGATAATAATGGTGACTATGATTATAGAGGAGTTTATTTCACGGAATATAGACCAGAATGTTATGATTATAGTTCATCTGATTCTTATCAAGATGATAATGGTTATTCATTTAATACAATTTACTGGTTTAGTTATGATCCAATTGAATGGAATGTTTTATCTGAATCTAATGGTAAAGCATTAATAATAGCTAATTTAATATTAGATTCACAAGAATACTATCCATCAAATAACTATTATTCATCATTTAGCCATAATGGTGGAACTGGTTATGCAAATAATTATGAATTATCTAATATAAGAAAATTCTTAAATGATAATTTCTATAATACTGCATTTAATGATTTACAAAAATTATTAATTGAAACTATAGAAGTAGATAATAGTGTATCATCAACTGGACATAGTACAAATCAATATGCATGTAATAATACATTTGATAAGATGTTCTTATTATCACGTGAAGAAGCAATAACATATTATACTTTAGATTCAGCAAGAATGGCTAAAGGAACTGATTATGCAAAGAGCCAAGGATTATTTGTAGCAACATCTGATTCTTATCAAGGAAATAGTTTTTGGTGGTTGCGCTCGCCTAGATACAATCAATACTATAGCGCTAACACCGCTTATAACGTCGATATCGATGGCGGTATCGACTACGGCACCGTTCGCAGCACTTACATCGGTATCCGTCCAGTTTGTTGGATAATATTATAATGTTTTATTAAAGAACCACAAGAATACAAATCTTGTGGTTTATAACTACATTATTGAATAATTATTGTAATAATGATAAACTAAAGTAAGAAAATATACTTTATATAATTTTATATGCAGTATAAGAAATGAGGTTTTTATGAAGTATTGTAAAAATTGTGGTACACAGCTTGATGACAATACAGCTTTTTGTCCTGAATGTGGTGCCAAGCAAGATGAAATAAATACTAATCAA
>JAILBI010000145.1 GCA_024681175.1 Acholeplasmatales bacterium | reverse complement strand
ATATATAATTTAGATCCAATTGGATAATTCATAATTTTATCTACAATTTGATCTATAGATAAAGAATTAATTGGAATATTATGATTAGGACAATAAGGAGTCCCTACACGTGAAAATATGATTCTTAAATAATCATATATTTCAGTTACTGTACCAACTGTTGATCTTGGGTTATGTCCTTGGCTTTTTTGATCTATTGCGATAGCGGGAGATAAGCCTTCAATTGAATCAACATCAGGCTTCTCATTAGATCCTATAAATTGACGAACAAATGAAGATAAAGATTCAACAAATCTTCTTTCTCCTTCTTGATAAATAGTATCAAATGCTAAAGAAGTCTTACCTGAACCAGATAAACCTGTCATAACTATTAATTTATTTTTAGGTAATTCAAGATTAATATTTTTTAAATTATTTTCTCTTGCACCTTTAATTATAATTTTATCCATAATACACCTTCACGAGCTAGTGACATACTCTCCATAACAATATAATTAATTCTTTATTTTTTCTAAAAATTCAGGCTCTTCCATTATATAAATACCAAGTGATTTAGCTTTATCATATTTAGAACCTGGATTTTCACCTAAAATTAATATATCTGTTTTCTTAGATACTGATTCTGATAATGAACCACCAAATGATTCAATTAAGGCTTTAGCTTCAGATCTTCCCATTGATGATAATGTACCTGTTAAGACACATTTTTTATTAGTGAAATAATTTTCTTTTATTTCACCCATATGATATTCCATATTTAAGCCTAATGATTTTAATTCATTAATTAAATTAATATTAATATCATTATGCATAAATTCATATACTGAAGATGCAATAACATCTCCACAATCAGGTATTGATGCAATATCATCGATTGATGCAGACATAATATTATCTATATTTCTATATTTTTTACATATTAATTTAGATACTTTTGCTCCTACATGACGAATACCAAGGCCAAATAACAATAAATCTAAATTATTATTCTTTGAGCTTTCTATAGCTTCTAATAAATTATCTATACTTTTTTTACCAAGGCCAGATAAATTAATTAATTTATCATATGATTCTTTTAATTTAAATATAGATGCAATATTATTTAAAAATCCTTCTTTAAATAATTGCTCACATAATTTATCACCAAGTGAATCAATATTATAAGCTGGCTTAGATGCAAAATGAATTAATTTATTAATTAATTTATCATTACATTGTTCATTAGGACAATACCAATCAGCCTCACCTATGATTCTTACAAGCTTAGTGCCGCAGCATGGACATTTATCAATCATGACAAATGGAACTATTTCTTTTCTTTCTTCATAAACAGGACCTACAACCTCAGGGATAACATCTCCTGCCTTATGAATTGTAATAATATCACCTATATGAATATCCTTCATTTTAATATAATCTTCATTATGAAGTGTTGCCTTAGATATTACAGAGCCTTGAACAGATACAGGCTTAAATGAGGCAACAGGTGTTATTACACCAGTTCTACCTACCTGATATTCAATATTTAATAATTTAGTTTTAACCTCTTCAGGTGGAAATTTATAAGCTGTTGCCCATTTAGGATATTTAACTGTTTCACCAATTAAATTATGTAAAGACATTTCATTTACTTTTATAACTATTCCATCAATATCATAAGGTAGGTCTTTTCTTTTTTCTCCCATTTCATTAATATATGAAATAACTTCTTCTATATTATTACAATGTCTATATAAATCATTGACCTTAAAGCCTAATGATTTCATTCTTATTAAAGCCTCTTCCTGACTTTTAATATTTTGTTCCATATCATAATATAAGAAACAATCTAGATTTCTTTTACTTGCGATAGATGAATCAAGCTGTCTTAAGCTTCCTGCGGCGGCATTTCTACAATTTGCGAAAATCTCTTCACCTTCCTCTTCACGAGCTAAATTAAGCTCATATAAGGACTTTTTAGGCATGAATACTTCGCCTCTTACTTCAATTGTTAAATTATCCTTTAAGCGTAGTGGTACTGATTTAATTGTTTTAACATTATGTGTAACATTTTCACCAACTAAGCCATTACCTCTTGTTGAAGCTCTAACTAAAAGACCATCAACATATTCTAATGAAATTGATAAACCATCAATTTTTAATTCACATAAATATGTTGCATCATTAGTTACTTCTTTTATTCTTTTATCAAAATCTTTTAATTCATCAAATGAAAAAACATCAGATAATGAAGCCATTTTAATTTGATGATTAACCTTTTCAAATTTTGATAAAACCTCTCCACCTACTCTATTTGTAGGTGAATCAGGAGTTTTAAGCTCAGGATGCTTAGATTCAATATCAATAAGCTCATTCATAAGCTTATCATATTCATAATCCTCCATAATTGGCATATCTTTAGTATAATAAGCTTCATTTGCTTTATTAATTATTTCTTTTATTTCATCTATACGCTTTATAAAATCCATAATTGCCCCCTATATTTTTTTTATACTTGGATGACCTAATAATAATTTTTTTAATCCTACAGAATCAAAATTAATTACTAATGTAGAGCCCATTATACCAATAATGGTGCCCATTCCAAATTTATCATGTGATACCTTATCACCTGTTTTATAATCTACATTAGTATTAAGCTTGATTTCAGGCTTTGTAGGTGCGACATTTTTCTTGATGCTTGAATATGATGTATTAGCTTTCTTTCTTTCTTTTATTACATCATATAATAAATTTTTATCCATTTCTTTTAAGAATATAGATGGAGATAATGATCTTATCTCACCATATATTCTTTTTTCCATAGGACTTATGATAAATAAATTATCTTTAGCTCTTGTAATACCTACATAACAAATTCTTCTTTC
>JAILBI010000125.1 GCA_024681175.1 Acholeplasmatales bacterium | reverse complement strand
AATCCATATAACAGTAAATAAATCTATAAATGTATGAGCTATTATTTCCATACTGTATTTTTTATATTTTCATTTATGAATCATAAAAATTATTACCATCATTTGTAATTAATCTTTTAGTTTTAGGATATTCAAATATTTTATTATTGTCTTTATTATTTATTAAATAAGACGCAAATTCTTTTGCATAATATTTAGCCATAGCTAAATTATGTAATAAATAATTACCACAATTTTCTTCTTGAGCTCCTGGAACAATATTATATTTTTCTACTTCTTTAAAAGAATTTAATATTAAATCATAAATATCTTGAGGCTTTCTATTTCCTTTTAATATTAAATAAAAGCCAGTTAAGCATCCCATAGGACCCCAATATATCACTTCATTTTTCCAATCATTATTATTACGTAAATATGTTGCGATAATATGCTCAAGTGAATGCATTGCACTAACTTCTATTGCAGGCTCAACATTAGGTCTTTTAACTCTAATATCATATGTAGTTACTTTATTTCCATCAATATCATCAACTCTACTTATAAATATTCCAGGAATTATATATCTATGATCAATTGAAAAGCTTTCTATTAAATCCATTTTATACCTCTATTTTTTAAATTGCATATATATAAATATTATAATATGCAACAATTTCATTTTTCTTTAAATTATTAATGATGATGCTCACCACTATGTGAACATGAATGCATTGCGCTAGGATCTGCAACTAATGTGTTATTTTTATATGCATCAATAACATCTTTAACATCACCAAAGGCTCCTGGAATAAGCTTTAATCCAGAAGATTCTACTGCCTCAACACCATGAGATCCTATTCCACCACAAATAAGTGTAGTTACACCTAAAGATTTTAAATATGGTGCTAAATCATGATGAGAAAAGCCACCATTATTTATTATTTTTTCTTCACCTGTTTTTTCATCAAATAAATAAAAATATTCAGTTCTTCCAAAATGCTGGAAAACAGTATTTGTTTCTTTATCATAAGTAATTGCAATCATATATATTATCCTTTCAAAATAAATTTATTAAATTATACAATAATAAATATATATTTTCCATTATATGAAGCAATTATTATTCTTTTTCATCATTAGATAATACTTTTTTTTGCCATGATCTTTTACCACAATGTGGGCATTTCATATATCTTGTTCTATTTACATGCATCGCAAATAATGTCTTTGTAAATGAAGGCACATATTTATGATGACATTTTTCACATTCATAATAGCCAGTTTTTTGTTCTATTCTAACAGAAAATAATGCTGCAACTAAAAATACAAAAAGACCACCAAATATTATTACATATCTTGCCCAAATAGGCATTTTAATTACGCATGCAATTACAACAAGAGATGTATAAAAAATTAATCCCATTATCATAATTACAATTTCCATATTTAATAATCTTTTATCAGATTGTTCTTTTTGTCTTACCATTTCAATTAAATTTAATTCTGTTTGTTTATTATAATCTTTCATTTCAATTTCCTCCCCAGTCAATAATTCATTTACACTAATTTCAAGAATTTCACATAAATCTAGCATAATAGATGAATCAGGCATTGATTTGCCTCTTTCCCATTTAGATATAGCTCTATCTGTAATATTTAATTTTTGAGCTAATTCTATTTGAGTTAGATTTTTATTCTTTCTACATTTGGCAATAAATTTTCCAATTTTAATTAAATCCATGTTTTTCCTCCTTTCGATTTTAGTGTAAATTATTATTAATATTTAGTATACAAACCTATAGTTGAGTTGGGAGAAATTTATAATAATCAACTATAAGTAGACTATTTTTTCCAAGGCCTTTTTTTACCTGTCCAGCCTTTTTCTTTCCAATATTCTACATCTTTTGGATTCCAGCCATTCTTTTCAAGCAAATGCATAATAAAGAAAAAAGCTTTTGTCTTAAATCCTGGTTTAACTTTACCATTCTTTTTCTTTATTTTATTCGCAAGTTTAGAAGTCTTTTTATCTATTTTCTTTTTTATTTTATCAGATATACCATCATATGATATTGCGCGAACTGCATAACCTATTTTATATGTTTTTGCAACACCCCAAAAGAATAATGAATCAGCCATATCCTTAATTGTAGATTTCATACCTGCACCTGCCGCAGTTGTAATTACTACAGCTTGTTTTTTAAACATTGATTCGTGTGGTCTATGTGCCATCCACATATAACCAAAATGATCTAATAATGCTTTCATTTGTCCTGATGCATGATAAACATAAACAGGACTTTCTAAAATAATTAAATCAGATTCAATTAAAGCTTCTTCTATTGGCTTTAATTTATTTCTATGTGGGCATAAATTTTCATCTTTTTTAAAACAATTTGTACAACCTAAACAAAATTCATTAAAATCCTTTGGCAAAAAGAATTCTTTAATATCTCCATCTAATTTATTTAATAATTTATGTGTAATATGATATGTTGAGCCTTGATGATTTGTTCCATTAATAACAACTATTTTCATATTTAAAACTCCTATGATTTAATTATATCACTTATGATAATATATCTAATTGTTCTTTTTTTAATAATTTTTAATAAAATTTGAAGATGGAGACTTTAGTTTTAATATTAAAGTATTGTTGGATAAAGATGAAATATTATACATTTTGATATTTGAACGCATTTGTGCTATCATAAATTCAAAGATAGGAGTACCTATCTTATATGTTTAATATTATATTTTATGAAGATAAAGATGGTTATTCAGAATTATATTAGAATAATGTACTTCTACTTTGAAAACAAACTAATAAAACGCCGAAATCAGAAATTGAAAAAGCTATAAACGAATGTAATGATTATAAATCTAGAAACGGAGGAAAATAATTATGAGAACCTGGGAAGACTTTAAGAAAAAAGCAAAAAATATTGATATAGAAATTAAAGAAGACATTGAAGAGATGGAAATTTTAGCTAATATCATAAGTGATATTATTAAAAAAAGAAATGAACTTGGAATATCACAAAGAGAGCTTGCAAAAATATGTGGGCTTCCACATTCTTCAGTTGCTAGAATAGAATCATGTACTGTAAGACCAAAGGTTGACACATTATTAAAAATAATGAAACCACTAGGATTAACACTTACAATTACTTCATTTTAATTATAAAAAACTTACTTTAATATCAAAAAAAGAAAAAAGCTTTGACACATATGTATCAAAGCTTTTAAGCTATGAATTTACTAAAAATATAAAATCAATTAATGCACAAGTTACCAATAATCCAAATAAAACAAATGATAAAACAGATTTTAAATAAATCTTTCTTTTTAATGTTTTAATGGCTCTAATCATAGACATAACTGAATTAAATATTGTTATGAATAAGAATAATAAATATGGAAATATACGTGTCATTGCTGTCGGATCAAGTGGAGCAAGCTGATCAATCATCCATAATATAATTGAACATCCAATTATAGCTAAAGCTATTGGTAAAAATTCTTTTATTTTCTGTTCATGAATTGAGACTCTTTTCTTAATTTTTTTACCAGCAGTAGTATTTATTTCTTCTTTTTGTTCTTTTATATCAGTTTCATTAGTAATTTCATTAGAGAAATTTTGATTATTATCTTCTTTAATAATTTCTTCTTTTGGTGTATGTGTAGCTTCAACTACAACCTTTTCATTATTTTCTTCTACTTTAGCACTATTATTAGCTTGTAATGGTGCAGAAACCTTATTTCCACAATTAGAGCAGAATAAATCTTCATCATGTAACATTGTTCCACATTTTGTACAATATTTCATATTTATTCACCCCTTACCCAATGGTAAGCTTCTTTACCATTATAATATAAATATTTACCATTTTTGATAGTGTATGTATAAGTGCCACCATATGAACCACCAACTGTTAATTTAATTTTTGATCCACTAATAGTATATGTTCCCTTTAGCATTTCTTTAAAATCACTAGCATCGTTTTTATCATCAAAAGATCCATCATATGCACAAGTTCCATCAGATCTAATTAACCAACCAGTATATCCAGCTTGAACCATATTTTGACTACTATCACTATATAGTGAATCGCTTTGAACATAATAACCATATTTTAATCCACCGGATGAAATACCTCCTGCAAAACAACTCATACCTATAATTGTTATAAGAAGTGATCCAAAAACTGTGATGATAATCCATAGTGGTGGTTTACCACTTGGATGCTTCTTAGCCCAAAGAACGAAAAATGCAATTAAGCCTGATGCACCTAATATAGAAAATGTTATACCAATTATAAGTGCAACATTAACATCCTCACTAGAACTTGATGAAGTTGATGATGAACTTCCACCACTATTTGCACCTTTATAATCAACTCTTATTACTGGTCTTACACCTATTTTATTATCACTAACAAGGCAATTAGATGTAGTTGAATTACTCCATTGAACCTTAATTCTATCTCCTTCATATGAAATAGTTTTAGTCCAATATGGAGCGTGATCATATGTACGATTCCAAGATAAACGTGATGCAATGGCATAATCAGATGGATTTTCATATTTATCATCTTTAAAATCTTTAGCTTCTGATTCTGAAGGTAAACTTACATAATATTCATCTTCTTTTCCTAAATTTTTTAGATATTTCATTTCATCATTAGTAAATGCATTTATAAATGTTTTATTATTAAATTCATAGATACTAGAATCTAAATAATTTAATTTTCCAGAATTATCAAATACTTGTCTATCTAATACTCTTGTTGGAATAATATCTACATAGCCATCACCATATGATAATATTTCCCATTCAATATCTTCAACTAAAAATCCCATTTCAATATTTTTATAATTCTTTGCAGGCTGTCCATTATTAAAATATTCAGAATCTTCATAATCAGTATCGATTTCAACGTTAAGGATAGCATATTCCTTATTTTCATATTCATACCATCCTGTTGTCGAATTATAATTACCTACTGTTTTAATTATAACAGCATCTACATCAACCATAGTTTGAGGATATCTACCTAATGTAGCAATACCATCATCATTAAAACTTAAATAATTTGTTTTTGCATTAACTTGATTAAAATTAAATAATGCAAAAACAAAGAAAAATAACAAGGATAATGCTAATGAAATTAATTTTTTCATGTTATCAATCTTCTCCTTTCATTAATTATAAAGTATCAAAAAAGTATATAATTTTTATATCTTTTATATCCTTTATATTTAATAAATTATTTATTTTTGTAAAGCTATATATCTATTTTTATAATAACATACATATACTTTTATATCAAGTTAGCTT
>JAILBI010000078.1 GCA_024681175.1 Acholeplasmatales bacterium | reverse complement strand
AATTTTAATTTATTTTGATATGTAATCATTTCAATAATTAATAATCCAAATATATTAATTGCTAAAGCAATAAAAAATACATAGATTATATTTAAATCAACATTACGATAATAAGCATTATAAATAAGAATAGATCTAAATGGGAATAATAAAGAAATTCCTAAAATTAATGCAAATATTATTAAAGGTAAAGCAATTTTTTTATTTTCAATTTTAATCATATATTCACCTTATAGTACAAATATTAAAACTGCACCTACAATAAAATTTAATATATCAACAACTATAGAATAATTATTTAATGTATGCCATTTATAGCATTTCATGCCAAAAATGGATAAAAATACACTTACTATTGCTAAAGGTATACCAAAGAATGGACCTGTAAAAGGTAAGGCAGTTACAATTATTCCTATTATTGCAACAATTAATGCTGCAAGAGAGAAATATCTATATTTATTATTATAATCTATACCTGTGTTATATCTTTTTTTAACTTGTTCATTTTTATTTTCATTATTATCTAAATTATTCATAAATACCTACTTTGTTATATAATATATTATTACAATTAACGTAAAGAAAAATGTAATAGAAAGCCCTATAATAGATAAAATAAATGTTAATTTATTTTTTTTAGATTCTTTTGTTTTTTGCCACCTTAATACACTATATAAAAGTGACATTAATGCAAAAACACCACCGGCTAAAAGAATAGATAATGGAAGTGATATTAACGCAAAAAATAAAAATAAATTATCATAATTTCTTTTCTTTTTTTCTTCTTTCATTATCACACCTCAGCCTTTAAAATAATAACACAAAAAGGATATATAGTAAACATTACTTTAATTGTAAATTACTATATTATTTGATATAATAATATCAATGTGGGTGAATATATGGAGAAGGATTTAACAATCGTAATACCAGCCTATGAGCCAGATGATAAGCTTATAGGGCTAGTAGAACAATTAAATAGTAGTCTTGAAAATCCAGATATTGTTATAGTTGATGATGGATCAAAGGATAAAAAAATATTTGAATCATTAAAAAATTATTCAAATGTTATTTTATTATGCCATGATGTAAATAAAGGTAAGGGTGCAGCATTAAAAACCGCCTTTAAATATATTAACGATAATATGAAGGAAAGAATTATTGTTACTGCAGATTCTGATGGTCAGCATGCACCAAAGGATATCGTTAAGGTTTATAATTTTTCAAAAAAATATTATAAAAGCTTAATTTTAGGATCACGTGCATTTGAAGGTGATGTACCTAAAAAATCAATGTTTGGAAATAATGTAACAAGAGCACTAATGAGAATGGTGTTTGAATATTCATTTAATGATACTCAAACAGGCTTAAGAGCATTTTCAAGTAATTTATTACCTTTCCTTTTAAAAATAAAAGGTGAAAGATATGAATATGAAATGAATATGCTTGCAGAAGCACTTAAAGCTGATATTAAAATAAGAGAAATAAAAATAGAAACAATATATAATGATGGAAATAAAGGAACACATTTTAATCCTGTAAAGGATTTTACTAAAATCACTTTATCAATATTAAAATATACTATTCCATTTTTATTATCATTAGTTTTACAAATAATATTTTATTTCATATTTTCTTATTTAATAGCCCATAGCTTTAATCCTAATCAGGAAATATTTGTTATGTCTGTAATATTAAGTGATTTCTTTGCGTTATTCTGTCATATGTTTATATCACTTACAGGAATATGCAATGGTAATAGATATGTATTTAAAAATATCCATAATGGAAGAAAATATTTAATGACCGCATTCATTTTAATTGCAATATCTTGTGGTGCAACATTTGTATTATGTAAATTAATGGATTGTGACTTTTTAGCATTCATTATTTCAGATGCATTTGTAATATTATGGTGTATGCTATTTAATTATTTCGTAGTTCATAAAGCTAAATTTGAGGAGGAATAATATGAATAATTTTTATTTAATTGGTGATTCTACCGTAGCTAAATTTAATGATGTTACATATTATTATTCAAGATTTGGCTATGGCACTAAATTAGATAATTATTTTAAAGATTTAAATATTATAAATTTAGCATTATCAGGTAGATCATCAAAAAGCTTTTTAAAGGAAGATAATTATAATTATTTTTTAAATCATGTATCTAAGGATGATTATTTATTACTTGGCTTTGGACATAATGATGAAAAATTTGATGATCCTGCAAGATTTACAAACGCAAATTCAGATTTAGATGATCCTAATTCATTTAAATATTATTTATATAATTATTATATTAAGGTTGCAATTGATAAAGGCTGCAAGGTTATACTTGCAACCCCAATTGTAAGATTAAATAAAAATAATATATATAAAGGTGTTGAAATTCATGATACACCTAATGGTAATTATAATAAAGCTATAATAGAGCTTGCAGATAAATTAAATTTATTATGTATTGATTTAACAAAAATGACATTAGATTATGTAAAAGAAAGAGGATATGATAATTCAGCCTTAACTCATGCAATAACTAATGGAAAAAAAGAAAATGACAAAATAGTTCCAGACCTATTAACTACAGATAATACACATTTAAATGAATTTGGTGCTGATTTAGTAGCCTATTTTGTTGCAATATCTGTTAAGAATTCCTTATCACCTTTAAAAAATTATTTAAAGGATGATATTAAAATGCCTTTATTATCATCTTTAAAAATAAATCCAACATTTATTTATAAAGAATATAAGGTTCCAGATTTAAAAAATTATAAACCACCTTATCAATTTGATACTAAAACAGATAATATTTATGGTACCGCATTTGGTAATACAAATGGTGTTCCAAATGATCCTATAATTGGATATTATGCATGTAAGGATGATGGTAAATATTTAGTTGGTCAAAATTCAAATATTTTAAATGGTAAAATTCAAACATCTGGTGATGCATTTGCATTCTTATTTAAACAAATATCTTCAAATAAGAATTTTTATATTGAAGGTAATATAAAAATTAAATCATTTAAATTAACTAAGGATGCCGCATTTGGCTTAATGCTAAGAGATGATTGCTACATCAACCAGGAAGAAGAAAACTACACTATCGCAACAAATTATATTGCGTGTGGTATGCTTACAGCTGATAAATCAACATATATTAATTTTTCACGTGATAATCCAGCAAATATTAAAAAATATAATACAACGGATGGATTTTATAAAGAAAATGATAATATATTTGTTTCACTTAAGCGTGTAGGTCAAGCAGTAGATATTCATCTTTCTTATAAAAATAAAAATTATGATCAAAATTTTGTAGATTTTGATTTAATAAATAAAGATAATAATTATATGTATTTAGGCTTTTTTGCAACTAAAGGGACTTTAATTTTAATTGATAATATTAAATTTGAGATTCTAGGCGATGCAATAGAAGCATAGGAGTATTATGAATAGAGGGAAAATTATAATCTTAAAAAGTAATGATAAAATTATTACATCTGATATTGATTCTAATTTTCCTTTTTTTGATGCCCTAAATAATAAATATTTATCTTATTATTTAAATAAGGATAATTTTATTCATATTAATGATAAAAGATATAGAATCTTATTTATTAATTATAATAATATATATTATTTATTTAATGTTTTATTTC